>DAIQNU010000178.1:6655-7726 GCA_036788235.1 Cyclobacteriaceae bacterium | reverse complement strand
ATTGAATATATGAACTTCAACCATTTTGCAAAATGCCTTGCAATTAGTTTTATTGTTAGTTGCAACCACCTAACTGCGCAATCGGTGATACATGCTGATAGCGAAATCGAATCTGTTAGAGTTTTCCTTAACCAGGCGCAAGTAATCCGAAAAGGATCTGTACAAATACCCCAAGGCCAGTCTGTTGTAGTGCTGAAAGGTCTTTCCAGCAAGGTGTTAACTTCAGGCTTGCAAGTGAAATTGCAGGATAGAGCCACACTGTTAAGTGTAAAGTATCAGCTCGATTATTTGAGTGTACAAAAAAATACCCCGACACAGCAGAAGTTGGAAGATTCTTTAGAATATTATCGCGACCGTCTCGAGTTGCAAAATATGGAATTGAAAGTGCTAGGCCAGGAAGAACAATTGGTTTTAAGTAACCAAAAAATAGGAGGTAACGAACAAACACTTACCGTAACAGAATTGCGCCAAATGGCAGATTTCTTCCGTCTTCGATTGAATGAAATTCATAAAGCAAAACTCAAAGGTGAGCGAGAAAAACAATTGATTGCTCGAAAAATCAAGCTAATTGAGCAACAAATAAATGAAAATAATGCAGGCGCACGAGACTTACTTGGTGAAATTGAAATGGTGATATCAGCACCAAACGCCGGAAAGGTTGCGTTTGAAACTTCTTATATTGTAAATGATGCCGGCTGGGTTCCCTTATATGACATTAGGAGTGAGGGCGTTGGCAAACCCTTACAGCTTGTTTATAAAGCCAACGTTTGGCAACGAACTGGTGAGAACTGGCAAAAAGTAAAACTTACTTTAGCTACCGGAAATCCGTCGCTTGGAGGGCAAAAGCCACAGTTGTACCCATGGAGTATAGACTTTTCAAGGCCTGTGGCGCCCAGAGTGATGGCCGCTCCTATGCAGAAGCGTGAAATAATGGAAGCCGATATGGCCTTTAGTATGGATGAAGAAATGGCTTTGAGTGAAGTAATAGAAACGAACTATCGCGGTGCAGTTTTAGAGTATCAGATTCCCATATCTTATAATGTGCCCTCTGGCAATAGAGAAACCAGTGTA
>DAIQNU010000178.1:0-6645 GCA_036788235.1 Cyclobacteriaceae bacterium | reverse complement strand
TAGAAATGAAAAGCTAAATGCAACATACAAGCATGCATCAGCACCTTCTTTAGATAAAGATGTATTTCTTATGGCTTATGTGGTCAACTGGCAAGCACTACAACTTTTACCTGGTCAGGCTACTATTTATTTCGATGGTGCCTATACAGGTGAGGCATATGTAGATCCCTCGGTAACGAGCGATACTTTAAAGCTTTCTTTGGGTAGAGATCCACGTGTGATTGTTGAGCGTAAGCAATTAGAGGATTTGACTTCTCGCAGAATGATAGGCTCAAACATCAGGGTGGCACGTGGTTATCAAATCAATATTCGCAACAATACAGGGAGCGAGATTGAACTTTTATTGGAGGAGCAAATCCCGGTTTCTCGCAATAAATCGATCTCAGTTTCTTTGGAAAACAACCCTCAACAAGGAAAACTCGATCCTGTGACAGGGATAATAACCTGGTCACTCAACATTCTGGCAACTCAGCAGCAAACAGTATCTTATGCCTTCGAGGTTCGATATCCTAAAGATGAAACAATAGAAGGTTTTTAGGTAGGTAAAACTATATGGAAATACGCAGGCTGCCAAACATCTTGTTTTGTAAAATGCGTATCATTCCTTCTTTGAGGGAATAGGCTGATACTCTAAGTTGCTTAATGTCATACTTTGTTATGATGTATTCGATAAGGCAACAAGCAACTACCATCATATCGGCTCGCATCTCGAGCATGCCAGGTATATTCACTCTTTCTTCCCGGCTCATCTTTTTCATTGAAGCTTGCAATTCAATGAAAAAATCGAGAGTTAGAGGAAATTCTGGGTAATTTTGTTTAAAATCTAATTGGTATTTTTCGCAATAAATATTGCTAAGCGTATCAAATGTTCCCGATGAGCCAATGATGGTCGCTGGTTTGAACTTGGTGATGGCATCTTGTAACGATGACAGTTTTTCATCAAGGTAAGAGTTGAGTGCAGATACTTCTACATCTAAAATCGGATCGTGCTTTTGGAACAACTCCAAAAGCCTTTGAGCACCTATTTCGAAACTTTGTTTCCAATGAACTTTTTTACCATCACCAATGATTATTTCTATACTTCCCCCTCCAATATCCATGATCAATGATGGTTTCTCGCCTATATTAATGGCACTTTTTACCCCATGATAAATGTATTCTGCTTCATCGTCGCCACTAATTATACTCACCGGTATCTTATACAAATCCTCGATTTCATTGGCTAATGCTTTTCCGTTTGATGCATTACGAAAGGCACTGGTGGCAAATCCATAAACATTGGTTACACCGTATTCATCAATAATATTTCGATATTGTTCTATGGCCAGAAGGGCTCTTTCACATGCCTCCTGGGTAATAAACCCATCGTTTATACCGCCCATACCAATTTTAACAGGTATCTTGGTGCTAAAAAATATCCGGTACTCATTTGCAGAGATCTCAGCCATCAATAAATTGAAGGTATTGGTGCCAAGATCAAGTATCGCAATTTTTTGCCGGGTCATTCCTGAAAAATTTGCGGCAAAGGTAATCAAATTATATTATATACTTATGCACCCTGTGTTAACAAATAGTGATTCATTTAAACAAGTTGTTTATAATAGTGTGCATTTTTAAGAATAAAAGATAACGTGAACCATGAAAGAAAATCAGAAACCCGAAATTTCCAATCAAATGGCGGCAAAATTTGATGAATTGCAAAATAGAAATCAGCAAGCATTGATGGGGGGTGGTGATAAAAAAATCGAGGATCAACACGCCAAAGGAAAACTAACTGCATATGAGCGGGTTGAGATTTTGCTGGATGCGGGAACATTTAATGAGATAGGAAGACTGGTAAGTCATAGAAGTACTGAGTTTGGCCTTGATAAATTAAAGTACCCTGGTGATGGCGTAGTTACGGGTTTTGGTAAAATCAACAATCGATTCGTTTATGTTTTTTCCCAGGATTTTACCGTTCTAGGTGGTTCTCTTGCTGAAGCCCATGCCGAGAAAATTGTGAAAATAATGGAATTGGCTATGAAAAATGGCGCGCCTGTAATCGGACTAAATGACTCCGGTGGAGCCAGAATTCAGGAGGGGGTCGTTTCCCTTGCAGGCTATGCGGATATTTTTTATAGAAATACTTTGGCTTCCGGGCTTATTCCTCAAATTTCTGCGGTGATGGGGCCATGTGCAGGTGGCGCAGTGTACTCTCCTGCGCTCACTGATTTCGTTATAATGGTAGAAAAAAATTCTTATATGTTTGTTACCGGCCCTAAGGTTGTAAAAACCGTAACCCACGAAAATGTAAGTGCAGAACAACTTGGAGGAGCAAATGTACATAGCAGTAAAAGTGGGGTAGCTCATTTTTCGGCCATAAATGAACTTGAATGTATTCAGCTACTCAAGCAGCTTCTTGGTTTTATACCACAAAACTGTGAAGAGCTGCCCCCGGCTTTACCTTATACTCCCGGTAATGAAATCAGAACTCAGCTCGACAGCATTGTTCCGGACAATACCAATGAAGCTTATGACATGCTTGAGGTGATTCGCGCCATTGCAGATCAAGATAGCTTTTTGGAGGTTCAGCCGAAATTTGCAACCAATATTATTACGGGCTTTTGCAGATTGGCCGGACGTAGTATAGGCGTGGTAGCTAATCAACCGGCACATTTGGCTGGTGTGCTGGACATAGATGCCAGTAAAAAAGCTGCCAGATTCGTTCGCTTTTGCGATTGCTTCAATATTCCTTTGCTTGTATTGGAAGATGTTCCGGGATTTCTGCCAGGCACAG
This sequence comes from Cyclobacteriaceae bacterium, assembly GCA_036788235.1. Classification (GTDB taxonomy): domain Bacteria; phylum Bacteroidota; class Bacteroidia; order Cytophagales; family Cyclobacteriaceae; genus JAFIEV01. The sequence continues at coordinate 3,869 of DAIQNU010000178.1, read as the reverse complement.
AGCAAGAATGGAATGCCATTATCAGCAACGGAGCCAAATTACTGTATGCTTTTAGTGAAGCCACGGTGCCACGAGTTACATTGATCACCCGTAAAGCATATGGTGGCGCCTATGATGTAATGAACAGCAAACACATTGGCGCCGATATGAATTATTCCTGGCCTGGTGCTGAAATTGCCGTAATGGGAGCTAAAGGAGCCGCCGAAATTATTTTTAAAAAAGAAATTCAAGAGGCGAAAAATCCAGAACAGAAACTCGCTGAAAAAGAACAGGAATACAATACATCTTTTGCCAATCCTTATAAAGCTGCTGAAAGGGGCTACATAGATGAGGTAATTATGCCACATGAATCACGCATAAAATTGATAGCAGCATTTGACATGTTGCAGAACAAGGTGGCCTCAATACCCTCGAAAAAACATGGTAATATTCCTTTGTAGTGATGGTTTGACAAAGGGAATGACAGGTTGTTAATGCTTCATACCTTTAACCCTTTTTCGTCATCCTCACGTAAGCCTACCAAAGGCAGGCAGGCCATGCCAAAGGCAGGCTTTGATGTTCCATTTCCGCATCGTTCAATTTCATGGTAGTCGCATGCTTTACACAAGCGCGCGAGGTGGGGGATAGGGAGGTTTAGTATAAAAGTTCCTAGTGTTCCTAGCCGGAAAATTTCAATAGCTTATAATCTCTTTAAAGTCCTATTTGAACTAGCATACTATGCATTTAACTTCTTTTATATATAACCATATAAGTTATCTAAGAGCATATAAGATTATTGTCAAATATGAAATTTGCTTATATTAACTAAAGCAGTCAATTTTAAAACCTAATCTAAAATTTAACTATCTGAACTGCCTTTAAAGACAGCGAATAATTGGTGCATCAGTACAACTCATAAACTTATATTTTCTTATAATTCTTATATGGTTCACAATATCACACCAAATCCCAGCTATAGACCTCGTTTTACCTGTCCGCCTGTGGCGGAAACGATGGCGATTGGGGGAATACAGAAAAAGTAAATATTCAAATGGATATGTATAAATCGAACAAAGGCCAGATTTTGCTATAATTATCAACACTTTGACTTAAAATCAATAGCATTTTATATATTTGCAGGCAAATCTGGCTATGGCAAGGAAACTTATATTTAATCAGGATCTACTTGACATAACGATGAGCCGCTTATGCAAACAGCTCATCGAAAACCACAATAATTTTACTGAGAGCGTTATTATAGGTCTTCAACCACGAGGCGTAATTTTTTCAAATCGAATTGCTGAGAGACTCGAAAATTTGTTGGGACGAACTATACCAATCGGGACCCTTGACATTACATTTTTTCGCGATGACTTTAGGCGTAGACAGGAACCAATCAAAGCGAATTCTACTGACGTTCCCTTTATAATCGAAGATAAAAATGTTATTCTAATAGATGATGTACTTTTTACAGGTCGCAGTGTAAGAGCCGCTTTGGATGCGATGAGCGCTTTTGGACGAGCAAAAACCGTGGAGCTGCTGGTGCTGGTTGACAGAAAATATTCCCGTGACCTTCCGGTTCAGCCTAATTACATTGGCCGTACTGTTATAACACTGCCTTCGCAGCGTGTAGAAGTGCAATGGAAGGAACAAGGGTACAAAAAAGATAGTATTTGGTTATCAAACATTGAAGAAGAAAAATAATGGCCAGGCTAAGTGTTAATCACCTTTTAGGTATCAAAAACCTCACAATTGACGACATTCAGCTAATTTTTGAAACGGCAGATACTTTTAAAGAAGTGATTAACCGACCCATAAAAAAAGTACCTTCGCTCAGAGACATTACCATAGCCAATGTTTTTTTTGAAAATTCCACGCGAACCAGACTTTCTTTCGAACTGGCCGAAAAACGTCTTTCTGCTGATGTTATTAATTTTTCTTCTTCAGGGAGCTCAGTAAAAAAAGGAGAAACCCTACTCGATACGGTCAATAATATATTGGCTATGAAGGTTGATATGATTGTAATGCGCCACGCATCGCCAGGCGCTCCGCATTTTCTGTCAAAACATATCAAAGCCAATATCATAAATGCAGGAGATGGCACTCATGAACACCCTACACAGGCCTTGCTCGATGCCTATTCTATACGCCATAAGCATAAAGATTTTGAAGGGCTTAAAGTGGCTATAATTGGAGATATTATGCACTCAAGGGTTGCGTTATCTAATATTTTTGCACTAAAAAAATTAGGCGCTGAAGTAATGGTTTGTGGGCCTAATACATTGCTGCCAAAATTCATTCACATGTTGGGCGTAAAAGTCGAGCTCGATGTATTTAAAGCACTGGAATGGTGCGATGTAGCCAACGTTTTGCGCATTCAACTTGAGCGACAGCAGATTAAGTATTTCCCGTCTCTTCGCGAGTACACCTTGTACTATGGAATAAATAAGGCCATGCTCGACAAGCTTAAGAGCCCAGTAACCATTTTGCACCCTGGGCCTATCAATAGAGGTATTGAGCTTAGCAGCGATGTAGCAGATTCTGAGCACTCACTTATACTGGAGCAGGTAGAAAATGGTGTGGCTATTAGAATGGCTATATTGTATCTCTTGGCTTCTGGTAAAAATGAAATGGCTTAACTAAAGCATTGGCAATCCCCAGACATTGGTATGAAAAAGATAATTAGCCTGGCCTTACGATTTATTCCCCGTAAATACTTACAGTATTTTAGTCATTTTGTATTGCGGGTAGTGGCATTGTTTTATATGGGCAACAACGTAGAATGCCCCATCAGTGGCCGTACTTACAGGAAGTTTTTGCCTTATGGAAGGTTGCATCCAAGAGAAAATGCGCTATGTCCAGACTCTTTGTCACTGGAACGCCACCGCCTCATGTGGTTGTATCTCAAAGAAAAGACAGATTTTTTTACTGCATCAAAAAAGCTTTTGCATATAGCACCGGAGCTTTGCTTTATGGATGCCTTTGAGGCACTGCCCAATATCGAATATATAACCGCTGATCTTGAGTCACCTTTGGCCAAAGTAAAACTAGATGTGCAACAAATGACGTTTGAGTCTGATAGCTTCGATGTGGTTTTTTGCAACCATGTCATGGAGCATGTTGATGATGACCTATTGGCCATGAAAGAAATTTGTAGGGTGCTAAAGCCAAATGGCTGGGCTATTATTCAATCTCCGGTATATCCAGAAATAGGCCCGACTTTCGAAGATCCAGCCGTAATCTCAGCCGCAGAAAGAGAGCGTGTGTATGGGCAAAATGATCATAAACGCAAATATGGTAATGATTATGCCGAACGATTAAGGTCTGCCGGATTTGAAGTACTGGAAGATGATTATGTTAAAACACTTCCCGAAGACAAAGTTCAGCGCTATGCACTGCCCCCGGATGAAATCATATTTATTTGCAAAAAACCAGTAGAAGCTTAAGTCTGGTTACCTTGATAATTCAGCGTTTGGAGCTGCCAGTAGGCAAGGTGAAAGCTGAAAGGGAGAGAAACTGAAAGGGAGGCGTTAAACAATATAGGTGAGAGGGTCGTGATGCGTGAAGTGTAATGCATGATCGGGTGATGAATTGATAATTGGCTCTCGGATCTATCAGCTATCAACTATCAGCCTGCCTGCGGCAAGCAGGCCCTCAGCTTTCAACCTTCTTTCATTTAACCCGGTTATTCTGTAAATTGACTATCAATTTAACCCGGTTAAACACTAAATTATCCAGCCTAGCACCAAAGGTGCGTAATCAATAGCCTAGGGCAACGTCCTAGGTTCAAAAAATACGGGTCAACCCGCTCAACCCTTCCAAGAAGTCACAGATTGCCACATGCATTTTCCCTGTCGTCACGCGTAATTCCAAGCCATCAATAGGGATGT
>DAIQNU010000177.1:5879-7779 GCA_036788235.1 Cyclobacteriaceae bacterium | reverse complement strand
GCAGGGTGTTTTGCTAAACACCGAGGTAAAAAGCATTAGAGCTGTTGATTGGAGTCGGGCACAGTTAAACTTTACCATTGTATTTCCATTGGGTGTATTAGAAAACGCTCCTCAATTTCGCGTGTTGAGTACCAATGTTCCAGATGAAAGCAGCTCGGCAACTTTGCAGAAAGAAATGGTTCGAGACTTTCCTAATGTCACCATAATAGACATCAGGCAAATTCTGACACTTATAGAGCGCATACTTGAAAAAATTAGTTGGTTGATCAATTTCATGGCTTTTTTCAGCATACTTACGGGCATTGTTGTACTTATTGGGGCTGTGAGAACCAGCAAATTTCAGCGGATAAAAGAGAGTGTGCTGTTAAGAACCATAGGCGCTAAAAGCAAACAGATTTTGAAAATTATAGCATTGGAATATCTTTATTTGGGCTTATTGGGAACTGCTTCGGGTTTACTTTTATCCATAATTAGTAGTTTTTTATTAGCATGGCTAGTATTCGAAAGTCCACTGATACCATCGCTTTTGCCTATGCTGGCTCTTGTGGTTGGTATTACGATCATGGTAGTATTAATCGGCCTAGGCAATAGTATTGGTGTCATTAAAAGCCCACCACTTGAGGTATTGCGTAAAGAAGGGAAGTAGTGGTCATAACAACATGAACTTATTACTAACATTTCACGCTATTCTAGAGGTATAAAAAATAATTATCTGATTTCTAAACTAAAAAGAACTGTACTGGTTCTAGGATTGCTATTCAGCATTACGTTGACAAATTGCGTAACAACCAATGCTGCGAATTTGCAGCCGACTTCTGATAGTGATATTAAAGTCTTTACAACCAAAAAGCCCACTAAAGAATATATTGAACTAAAATACATTCAAGTTAGAGGTTCTGAATTTAATCGACCAGAAAAACTCTTTACAAAGTTGAAACAGAAAACCAAAGAAGAAGGTGCAGATGCAGTTATTAATGTGGAGTATGACTTTCAAAGGACTTGGCCAATTGTTTCGGGAACTTCGATAAAGTATCAAGAAAACTAGCAAAACAAGCTGGCAGGCAGTTTTATTTTTCCACTTGCGTGTTTTGAGATGAACGGGCTTTTAAAATATATTACTATAGATTTTTGCATAAGATTTAGTGTTTTAAGCCACATACCTTTTGATTGGCATATAGTCCATCAAAAAACACCATAGTTTAATGTCCGAGATTTAGAGCAGCTTTTTTACTTATTGATGTAGGGTAATCTGTGAAGCTTAATTACGTCGAATTATTCGTTCTTTTTTTCATTCTCTTTTCGTTCTTTTTCTTCTGCTTTCTTCCTTTTACGCTCATCTCTTTCTTGTCTTTTGAAATAGCCTCTAAGTAAAAAATTACTTTTTGCGGCCTCCATATTTTCATCGAGTCCTTTAGTACTTGATTTCAAGTTACGCATAGTTCTACCCAAATCTTCGGCTATGGTAGTATCTTTTAACAATCTTCCGAGCGTGCCTTTTCCGCTATTTAAGCTGGAAAGAATTTCTGCAAGTTCTTCTGAAATTATTTCAGCATTTAAGGCAGTGGCCTCAATTCCCTCTATGATTTCATCAAACTCCACCGGCTCGTTTGACACCAATTCTTCGCCATCTCTTACTACCCTAGCATTCGTACTTCCTTGTGAAATAACCAATAGTTTGTCGCCAATGATGCCCTCTGAACTTATCGAAACTTCAGAATTTGATTTAATGAAATCCTGAACGCTGGACTTTATAAGCATATCTACCTGTACTGTAGAATCGTTTACTATAATTATTTTATCAACTGTACCTACATTAATTCCCGAAAAGCGAACATTGTTTCCCACCTGTAGTCCACTTACATTATAAAAGGTGGCAGTTACTCTGAATACAGGATCAAAT
>DAIQNU010000177.1:4420-5869 GCA_036788235.1 Cyclobacteriaceae bacterium | reverse complement strand
TTTTTGCTTACCTATAATAAATATAGCTGCAACGAAAAGCAATAAGCCTCCAATTACAAAAAGCCCAAGGCGAATTTTAAATGCTTCTGTTTTCATATTCTTGGTGTTATGTGTTGATATTTTGTGTTGATGTTATTTTGTATTTTAAATGGATTGAAAGAAAGATTGAATAACCTTGTCATCAGAATTTTCAAATTCCTCCAGCTTTCCCTCCTTATATACTTCACCTTCCTGAAGCATCACGAACCTATTGCCGACCTTTCGAGCACAGGCAATGTCATGCGTAATGATGATGGACGATGTTTTGTATTTTTTTTGTACATCAAGTATTAACGTACTGATTTCATCTGATGTATTTGGATCTAAACCAGTCGTAGGCTCGTCATATAGCATAATGCGTGGATCGACAACTATTGTTCTCGCTAAGCCTATTCTTTTTCGCATGCCACCCGAAAGCTCCGAAGGCATTTTATCAATAGCATGAGAAAGTCCAACGTTTTCTAATACTTCTTCTATTTTGGCCGTTCGCTCCTTCCCTTTCAAATTTTTTCTTATTCTACGCAGCGGAAACTCCAAGTTTTGGCGTACAGACATAGAATCGTACAAAGCACCACTTTGAAACAGAAAGCCTATTTTTTGTCGCAATTCAAATAACTCCTTTCTATTTGATTCTGTGACATCCTGATCAAAAACACGAATAGTGCCTCCATCAGCACGAAGTAGGCCAACAATACATTTGATTAAAACAGACTTACCTGTTCCGGATTTACCTAAAACAATCAAATTTTCTTGCTCAAAAAGATTGATACTGACATCCTTCAAAATATCTTCAGTTCCAAATGACTTTTTGAGGTTTTTAATCTCAATTACTTTTTGACTTTTATTATCCTCTGCTATGCTTTTACTCATGACATTAGCATATCAGTGATTTGAACAGCAATCATATCCACTATAATTACCAATAAAGAAGCCATTACCACAGCAGAATTAGCCGCAATTCCAACGCTTTCTGTGCCTCTGCCAGCGTTGAAGCCTTTGTAGCAACCAACAATACCTATGACAGCACCAAAGAAAAATGTTTTTATAAATGCCGGTATGAAATCCATAAAGGAAACGGCACCAAATGCCTGTGAAAAAAATAATACCATGCTAACTTCTCCTTTAATATTGGCTCCTACCCAGCTACCAAGAATACCCAACAAATCGGCATATAAAACCAGCAACGGGATCATTAATGTAGCTGCCAATACTCTGGTTACTACTAAGAAGCGCATCGGATTTGTTGACGAAACTTCCATAGCATCGATCTGCTCTGTCACCCGCATAGATCCCAGTTCGGCACCAATACCAGATCCAACTTTTCCTGCACAAATCAAGGCGGTGATCACAGGCCCCATTTCTCTGATAAGAGAAACCGCCACCATACCTGGAAGCATGGAGACAGATCCG
>DAIQNU010000177.1:0-4410 GCA_036788235.1 Cyclobacteriaceae bacterium | reverse complement strand
ACCAGAACTGGACGCGACTGGATGGTCAACACCAGTCCCATAATGGCTCCTGTAATGGATATCAATGGCAATGAATTATACCCTATTCTGTAGCATTGATAAAGAAACTCTTTGAATTCGAAGTCGCGGGTAAATGTCTCGCGAATCATATTGCAAATGAAAAGGAAAACATTGCCAACATCGGCAAGAAAACCCTTTAAGTAATCACCCACCGAAAGCGTTTTTTCGCCTACATGACTGATTTGTGTTTTGACGAAACCATTTCCGGCCATTAATTTAAAATATCAATTATGTTGCACTATTGCGGTAAAATATTGCTTATCTATTTTTAGATATTCTGATAGGTACTTGTTAAAAGTCTGCAAAGTTCACCATTACTTCTTTACAAATTCTTATACGATTCGTTTTAAGAATTGCATGATTACTCATATTACAGTAATATAGGTAGATTATCATGAATCTAAATCTTAGTAAACGTAAAAAATGATATGCTTATATAAATAAATTCATTGTCAAAATCTGTAAGTAGCGCTCAAAAGCATAATTCTTGTTTCTCGTTTAAAGTAAAATGACTGCGTAAAAGCATTGGTTGTACTATTTCCTGCGAACCTTAGTGTATCAAAAATATCCCGGACACTCAACGCCAAACTTCCTTTTCTTTCAAAGAAGCTTTTTCGAACGCTTACATCAGCATAATACTGTGACAAGTCTCTACCCTGTGCTTCAATTTCGGCAGATTCGTAATTGAATACTACTTGAAATAATATGCCCAGTGGAAATTTAAGGTCATTGGCAATTTTCGTGTTCCAGGCAAAGCCACTATTGGAAAACTCTTGGCTCACATTCGAGCCATCAACATTTATTCGGAATCCGGTTAAGCTTCCGGTAAGCGACCACCATGGTGTAAATTCTGTTACACCAATAAATTCTGTACCATAAGATTGCACACTATTCAAATTTTCAGGTTGCGAATATGAAATGCCATCTTCAATAGTCGTAATAAAATCTAACTGACCATTGGCATATCTATAAAAGAAATTAGTAGTTAAACTTGAGTTTTTGGATGTGAAAATATGCCCCATTTCAAAAGAATGAATCATTTCGGGCTGAAGGTTTGGATTGCCCCTTCGCACATTCAATGAATCAGTAATGTCTGGAAAGGGGTTTAATCTCCAGGCAGTTGGACGATCTATTCTTCTACTATAAGTAAACTTGGCCGATTGCTTATCGCTAAACCTATATAATGATTGTAAGCTTGGAAACAAATTAAAATAGTTTTGCTTATTGCGATTGTCGGTGTTGTGCAAATAAGTTGTAAGTTGAATATATTCACCTCTCAAACCTACAATCATATCCAACTTGTTACTAGTTTTTGAAATTACTAGGTAGGCAGCATGTATTCGGTCGCTGTAGTCAAACCTGTTGCTTATCGCCGGGTCTTCAATAAAAGCTTCAGTGCTCTCACCCCTTCTTGCATATATGTAATCGTAATTAAAATCTCTAATATTTGACTTAAGACCTGTTTCGAGCTTTATTTTATTTTCAAAAGGATGGATATAATCAACCTGAAAAACAGACATATATCTTTTCTCATCAGTAATGGCTTGTTACTGACCGCTTAAGTTAGCATTAAGAGGTAAAGAGGTATTCATAAAAATGTCGATGTTCTGGGTTTTGTATTGATTTCGGTAAGAATTACTCGCCATGAATTTCAAGGATCTACCAGGGGCATCAAATGAACGCTCATAAATCAAGGCGTTGTCAATGCCATCGTCAGTTTCTGTTTCGTTATTTCTACGTACATATTGCAATAGTAGCTGTTCTGTATTGCTGTCTGTAAGGCGAGAGAATAGCGTATTTACTTCACTGTCTAAACTCGAATTAAAAACACCTTCATAGCTAATGGTATTTTTCCCAAAATAGTATTCCCCTCCATAATTGAAGGAATGCCCCAAGTCTTCACTGGTATTATTCGTATTTTGATTCAGTGCCTCATCGTCGCCAAAAATCTCCCGATCTATTTTCCTTAAACCAACATTTCTCCAGCGCCGTAAATTATAGCCTCCATAAACATTGTACTTAACAGTGCCATGGTTCACCCGAGCACCTGTATTGAGCCGGCCACGTGTACCATACACAGCCTCTAAACCTACTTGTGTTCCTTGCGAATCACCCTTTTTGAGAATAATATCTATAATCCCTCCCTCCGCTTCAGCATCATAACGCGCATTAGGGTTGTTGATAATTCGAATTTGCTCTATAGCACTTGCCGGAATTTGATTCAAGTTTTGCGTTAGCGAAGAGTTTCTGCCATTTATTAAAATGTTTGTGCCGGAGCTGCCCCTTAAAGAAATGGAACCATCATCCCCTACCCTGATTGAAGGTGTGTTTCGCAAAATGTCCAATACTGTCCCGCCTATATTAGATAAATTCAAATTGGGATTAATTGTGATACCTTCCATGTCAGTGCGCATCATAACCCTCGATGACTCAACTACTACTTCATCCAGCTCTTTTAATTCATTGCTGAATAGTATTCTTCCAAGATTTACATCATTTCTCACTACCAAATCGCGAATTTCCTTTTGTTGGTATCCCACCTGATACATGCGCAGCCTGTAAGTTCCTGGTATTGTGGCCAATTCGAATACACCTCCTTCATTAGTATCAGAGAAAGCTATGGGGTTACTTTCATCACCAATGTAAAGTGCAACCTGGACGAATGAAACTGGTTCTTTACTTAACTCGTCGATTATTTTACCACGAATGGTTAATGTTGCTTCAGCATTTATTTGTGCGATTACAGAATTTGTATTCGTTAAGAGGAGGATCAACATTAGAAAAAAACTGATGTAATTTATCATTTGACCTTTGATAAGGCACTTATTACGAATTGCGTTCATCGAAAAACATTGAAAACTTAGAATCAATTAATTAAAGCAACAAATCAAGTAAAAGGTTTCATCAGGTTAAAATAAAATTAAATCCGAAAATTGAAAACAAGACCTCATAATCTCCTTGAGACAAACTTAATCTTGTACTAATCCACCCAATTCCTATATTTGTCATTTACCTGTTACTGTAAGGTCAAAACCTTTGGTCAAGCTTATGCTACTAATAATACCATGCTAACAACCATATTTCTTATACTTTCCGCTATACTGCTAATTTTAACACTGGCACCTGTATCACGTCATGAAGTCTGGTGGGTTCGGGGTTGGGATTTTCCAAGAATGCAATTATTCATATTATCCATAGTGCTGATTTCCATTGCTCTTTTACTACTCGATTTGGAAGTTAATCAAAACAGAATAGTTATCGGAGTAAATGCTTTTTGCATTGTGTTTTTAGGTTGGTGGATAATACCTTATACTATTTTTTATAAAACTGAGGTCGCAAAAGTAAAAAAAATCGAGTCCGATCAAGTTATTAAAATAATGGTAGCCAATGTTCTCTACAGTAATCGTGAAACAACCCGGCTTTTTCAAATGATCAATGAAAACCAACCTCATATATTGGTTACACTGGAATCAAATAAGTGGTGGGAGGAGCAACTTAACCAAATAGAACATGAATATCCTTTTACTATAAAACAGTCGTTGGAAAATAGCTACGGAATGCATGTGTATTCAAAATATGAGTTATTGGAAACTGAAATCAATTTTCTGGTTGAAGATGATGTTCCGTCTATGAAAGCTTACGCAGTTTTGCCTTCAGGTCAGAAAGTAAAAATCCATTTTCTACATCCTGCCCCGCCAAGCCCTACAGAAAATGAAGAATCAACTGAGCGTGATGCAGAATTGCTTATTATTGCAAAGGAGGTGTCAAAAAAAGATGAGCCGGTAATCGTAACCGGAGATATGAATGACGTGGCCTGGTCGTTTACCACACGTTTGTTCAGAAAAATAAGCGGCTTGCTGGATCCTCGAATTGGGCGGGGCATGTTTAGTACTTTTCATGCAGACTATGCCATCATCCGGTGGCCATTAGATCATTTGTTTCATAGTTATCACTTCAATGTAATCCAGGTAAGCAAGCTACCTCATTTCGGCTCAGATCATTTTCCGATATTAGTTACCTTGCAATACACCCATAAAGACACCAATAAAGGTAATGGACTAGAACCCACTAACGGCGACAAAGAGATGGCCAAAGAAAAGATTGAAAAGGCATAGTTTTCAGCATTTTGTAAATAAAAAAAACGCATGTCTTCAAAAAACTTGTTACAAAGCAATGCAGGTGATGGAATTGAACTAAAAATTTCATCACTCAATTACTGCTTAATCAATAATCGGGTTTAAATTAAATTGCCAGGCCAAACCCGGGAATTTATCCATTAAATTTTAATGTTTAATTTGTAACTTGCGTTCATACTTGAAAAAGATGGCAGCTCCTGACTTAAAAGGAAAA
>DAIQNU010000176.1:0-7817 GCA_036788235.1 Cyclobacteriaceae bacterium | reverse complement strand
GTACTATGTCAAATAAAAAATAAAAAACTGGCGCGAAGCTTTTAGCTCGTGCCTTTTTTATTTTTTGCAGGAAGACGGAGTACAGGAGGGTGCTTGCAGAATGCAGGCCTATATTATGCAATCAAGATAGGGTGGGGCAGCACCCTGATATACAAAAGGAGCCACATCATCTCCTTGATAGTTTGGGATTTAAAGAAACCCAGAACCTAGACTAAACGGTTTTTCAATCCCTCAACTATGCAAAGCGGGGGCTAAATTTTTCCAATTCAGGCAAACAAAGTCCAACCTGCTAAAAAAAATAATGTTGGAAAACGGAATTGAACCAATAAATTTTATTTTGAAGATTATATGCCTGTAGTAAAAATGCCTTTAATTTCCCGGAACTTCGGCATGCTCATTTGTGTCGTTGTTTTTACTTCGGGTATGCCAAATAAAAAAGAGTAGGATAAAAAAATACACGATATAATTAAACAAATCATGATGATCGATATAAGAAAAAAATCCGTATTTGCCTTCTGAAAACAAAATCGCCAATCCTCCAATTCTTACCATATTCAAAAATATAATCATAATCAACCCAATGGCTAAGCTGCTGATTTTTTTCTTCCAGTGTTCCGGCCAGGCCAGTATCAAAGCCGCAAAAGCCGACATCAGGCCAAAACCCATGCAAGAGTATACCATTTTCACGCCTCTGCCACCAACAATTACCATATTATATTCATCGGAAGTAGCCTGATAGCCAAATACTGCGGCAAATATGGTACCTCCCCATAATAAAAATCTTCTGAAAGCACTCACAAAATTAAGGTGATTGGCCAGGAAGGGACTGTACAAGCCACCACCTTCAGCTGTGATGCCCGTGTAGGCTGTAAAGAAAAGATCAAAGAAAAAAAATAAGAAAATAGTTTTTAACACAAACCAAAGCATGCCAGCGTATTTCTCCCCTACAAGCTTTTTAAGGTGCTTTTCCATGATGTTGTGTTGCAGATTGATTTGTGATTAAGCAACAAATATCACTATAAATATTGAGTAGGCAAGGTTTTAGAGTGTGAAAGGTGATTCAATTGCGAATGACAGGCTCGGAGGTGAAAGGAAATTTGGCTGACATCGGTAATTGCATATACAAAGCATCTAGTCCAAAAAAATTTTTGTTATCAAATAAAGAGTATTAATTGTTTCCCTTGTTCAATCTATTCACATGTTTTTGTTATTAGAGGCATTGGATGGTTTGGCTCCGATCACCATTGGAATAATCATAATAAAAAGACCCGTCATGATCGAGACATCAGCCATATTGAAAATACCTGTCTCGAAGATAATAAAATCAATATGTAAAAAATCGGTAACAGAACCATGCACAATTCTGTCGAAAATATTACCGATACCACCTCCAATCATAAAGCCCAGCCCCAGTAAAGTATAGTTAGAAACATGCTTTTGAATCATAAAATACACACCATAGAGCATCACCAATATGGGAATTATGATCAGGGCAAATATTCGCACAAATTCTGGAATTGACTTGCCCATGCCTAAAAAAGCTCCGGTGTTTTCTACTTTAGTCAGGGTAAGATGGCTTTGAAATAATGAAATTCGATCATGATAATCAATGGAATTTCGAACCACAGCTTTAGATACCTGGTCGCAACCCACATTCAAGAAAAGTAGGCTGGCAATTATTATTATTTTGAAGGATCTATTTTGTATAAAACTTTCCATATGGAACCAATGCAGAAATCTTTAAGTGCGAATTACAAATCATCATAAATGTATGCTGCCGGGTCATCAAATAAGGCTTTATCTTTTTGACTAAGTTCCAGATCCAAGGTTAATTTACGTACTGATGGCCTTTCCAAAATAAAATTCAAAATTACTATACCTGCCAAGCCGAGAAAAATAATGTTGGCAGTTAACAAATAGGCCACAATTGCCACAAGTGATGGTACTTCCAGCATTGCGAACTTAACAATCATACTTACCCTATAATCAACAAGCTTTTGGTGAAGGGACGAAGATGCTCGAATAGAGCGGAGTTTTGAGCGATAGAAAAATATACTTGAAATAATACCTGCTAACACCAAAAAAGGAACGATATACAATAACAAGCTATTAAGGTCACTTGTAGATTCGTGCACTTGTTGTGTACTTTGAAAGAAAAAAGCTACGAACCCAAACATGACCTGTCCAAAAACCAAGGCGAAGAAAATAATATATAAGGTATTAAGGTATCCTTTTGCGTGTATCGAATTGCTTTGCATATCAATCAGAAGTTGTAGTTGCGTTTTTTAATTTTGGCCTATGCCAAATGAACCACAATATATACATTCCGTTACTTTATTTTCAACCATGCGACCTTCACCTTCTCAATTCTTACAATAAATGAGAAATCTTCATTAGGTTGATATATTTAGCCAGTTAGTTTGGTACAAACAAATCAAATACGTTAAAAGCCATCCTAAATACTATCTCTAAATGTAAAAAGCGTTCTCAACATTGATTAAAAAAAAATTTATGAAGTGTTTTTAAATCCTTGTATGTAATTGAATTAGTAAAAAAAATTGATCTTTTTCCTGAAGTTGAGTCCGATAAAAAGAGTCAAATTGTTCATTTTGTCTACTTGAACAGCCTTGAACACACTTGATCATGCTATGATCAGGCAAAGTTGAATTGAAAATTTAGGTGGAAAATCCATTTATATCACAGAATTTTTCAAAGCATCGTCCAATATTTCTGTAATCGTAGCAGTTAAATGGGTATTTCATTTAAAATATTTTAAAAAACCCCCTCAAAACCACCTATTTTTAATGAATACAAAGCTCGCTACATTGGTCATTCAATTATGTTTCACTTAAATTAAGAATTGCTTATGAAAAGGATTTTACTTGCTTTTCTGGCTTTGGCTTGCAGTATCCAGATGACCTGGGCACAACAGCGAACCATTACAGGAAAAGTCACCTCATCCGATGACCCATCGGGACTGCCCGGGGTCAATGTTTTAATTCAGGGTACCAGTTCAGGAACTGTAACTGATGTATCTGGTAATTATAGTATCGAAGCTAATCAAGGCGACGTACTATCTTTTAGCTCTGTAGGATTTATCTCAGAGCAAATGACTGTAGGTAATCAATCCACTATCGATATTACTTTGATTGCTGATATTACAGCATTGGATGAGATCGTCGTAGTTGGTTACGGAACACTAGCAAAGCGTGATCTTACTGGTTCAGTAACCTCTGTAAGATCAGCAGATTTAGCTAAAGTAGGATCACAATCAATTGATGTCGCTTTACAAGGTCAAGGCTCTGGTATCCAGGTTAACACCTCGAGTGGTGTACCAGGTGCACCAACTCGTGTAATGGTACGTGGTACGAATTCAATGTCATCGGCAACTGAACCACTTTGGGTGGTTGATGGATTGATTATTGATCAGCAGGTAGCCGGTATCGGTGGTGATAGAGGCGGAATGCCTCAAAACCCATTAGCCTCGATAAATCCAAATGATATTGAGTCCATAGAAGTATTGAAAGATGCCGCAGCCACTGCTATTTATGGTGCCAGAGGATCAAATGGTGTGATTCTGGTTACAACTAAAACTGGAAAAGGTGGAAAGGGTACACTTGACATTAGTTATCAGCAAGGGGTTAGCGATTTGACAAGATCGCCAAGTCAAATGAATTTCATGAACGGAAGCGAAATGTTGGCGACTTTGGACAAAGCTAGAATTAATGCAGGCTTAGGTGAACTTGATCCAACAGCTCATTTAGCGCGTGTAAATCCGGCTGTGGATGTTAACGATCCTAATATAGCACTGACTCGTGCTGATATTACCGGTGTTAATACAAATTGGTTTGATCAAATTTTAAGAAAAGGTAGTTTTCAGGAATTCAATATTTCTACTTCAAAACCATTTGAAAAAGGAAGTTTATTTATCTCTGCCAACTATCGCGATGATAAAGGCGTTTTGAAGAACAATGATTTTAAGAGAATTTCTACAAGAATCAATGCTGAGTACCAGCCTGTAAATAATCTGACCACAGGCGTACGTTTGACATTGGCCTACACAGGCAATACTAGAGTAAAGGCTTCAGGAGGAGGCATACCTAGCGGTAATGATCAAGTTGGAAAAGGTGGTTTTGGTGAGGCAAATGGTAGCGCTTTGCCATTTTTTCCAGTTATGAGAGATGGTGCTTATTGGAATCCACGGTCTGGTGTGAATTTAGCAGCTTCAATAGACGATCAAAACCAATTGGATGAGCTACTTACTTATCGTGCATTGGGAGGTGTTTATGTGAATTATGATATGCCATTTCTTGAAGGTTTATCAATACGATCTGAGGGATCCTTTGATATGCTTCTATCACACAGTAATTATTGGGCTTCAGCAGAAATCCGCCCTGATAATAGTGCCTATGGTTTTGACAATAAAAATCTAAGACAAAACTTTAATTACAATTTATATGCTACTTACAACAAGAGATTTGATAAGCATAATATTAATTTAGTCGTTGGTACTGAATCCCAAATTTCTGGAGCATATGTCTCTAATTTGGAAGGAGTTAATATTACAACACCTGCCAGGCAACTTGGTGCTCCTGGAGAAATTTTAAGAGGTTCTGCTGGCTTCGGAGGCGAAAGATACCAAAGAGGATTTTTTGGCCGTGCAAATTATACTTTTGATGGTAGATATATTGCGGGAGTTAGTTTTAGAAGAGATGCATCAAGCATTTTTCGTGAAGAATTCAGATGGGGAACTTTTCCAGCAGCCAGTGCAGCCTGGGTGATTAGTGAAGAGAGCTTTATGTCTGGTTTAGGCAATACATTAAGTTATCTTAAACTAAGAGGAAGTTATGGTCAAACTGGTAATCAGGAAATTGGCACAAGTGCTACTTTTACTACTTTCTTGAACTGGCCAGCTTATGCAAATCATCAACAAGCGTTTATTGTAAGTAATCTTGGATCAACTGATTTGGTTTGGGAGAAAACAGATGCTTTAGATGTCGCACTTGATTTTGGCATGTTTAGTGATAGAATCACAGGGTCACTCGGATATTACCAACAAAGGGTGAATGATTTGTTGTTTAATGTTGATGTGCCAGCATCCAGTGGATTGCAGTTTGCAGGAAATAATATTTGGGCCAATGTTGCCAACATGAGAAATAGTGGGCTTGAATTTAATATCAGAAGTATCAATGTTGATTCTAGAGATTTTAAATGGACAACTGAATTCAATATTACTACCAATAGAAATGAGATTTTGTCTATTACAGATGCTATTGATGAAAATGGCGCAGGTATTATTTCAGGGGTTACATTATCAAGAACTGGTGGACGAATTGGTGCTTTTTACATGGTAGAACATGCAGGGGTTGATCCTGAGCTTGGTGTAGAAATGATTTATGCAGCAGACAACAATCGATTCCTTGACGATGGGGCAATAAATCCAAATTTCCAAAAACGTTCACTTGATGAAGACGGAAATCCAATTATTATCCCTGCTCACAGGAATAACATCAATAACAACCGACAGCTTTTTGAAGATAAGGCTGGAATGCCAACATTTTTTGGTGGATTGAATAATACTTTTACCTACAAAATGTTTGAATTAACTGCTTTCTTTACTTTTCAAGGAGGGAACTATATTTATGATGCAGGTGAGCAATCACGATCTATAGTAGGAGTAGGTGGAAATATTTTAAGTAGAGAGTTACTGGACAATAGTTGGGAGCAACCCGGAGATATTGCTAAATACCCCAAATTGATCTGGAACTGGAGATATGATGTTAATCAAAATGGTGACCTTGTTACAGATGGTGATGGCAACCCAAATTTTAATCAAAGGTATGACCTTAACAATTCAACAAGGCATTTGCATAAAGGAGATTTTATAAGATTGAGAGTACTACAATTGGCTTGTAATCTGCCTAATCAGTTGACTGAGAAAATCCACGTTAAAAACATGCGTATTTTCTTAGCTGCAAACAATTTGTTGACAATCACTAGTTTTAAAGGTTGGGATCCTGAACAAGCTACCGTTAGTGGAGGTGCACAGAGTAGAAACTTACAGCAAGGTGTGGTTAATCCTATAATTCCACAATTGCGCTCATTTAGCGCAGGCGTGAACTTTTCTTTCTAAATTTTAAAAGATTGAATTATGAAAAAAATTAAATATATAAGTCTGTTTTGTCTCGTATTTGTACTGACAACTACAGCATGTAAGGATGATTTCTTTGAATTGGATGTGCCTTTTGATTCTCCAATTACAGATACGCAAACTTTAGATGCTTCTATAGCAGGCGCTTACTATAACCTCACAGGAAGTGGAGGAAATGGCGCCACGTTTGAAAACATTTTAGCTTTTTCTATAGCAATTTCGGATGAAGCCTATTTTCCTAATGAAGCAAATGGAGATGGTAATGTACTTTCTTTTTATGATCGCGAAAATGTTACTGAAAGTGGTTGGCTAAATACAGTTTGGACATCTGCATATGGTACAATCGGCACAGTTAATGTCAGCTTAGATTTTATAGCTACAAATCCTTTCCCAGGTTTACCTACCAGGACAGAATTGCCTAGAATGGAAGGTGAATTGAAATTTATCAGAGCCTACTCTTATTGGATGTTGGCAAAAGCATTTTGTCCTCCTTATGAAGATGGGGGTGCAAATTCTGCCAGAATTCTTCCATATAGAATTACTTCTCCTGAGGGTTTACAAGATGCAGTACAAGGCGAGCCTGCTACTGTAGAGGAGATTTACCAACTAATTGTTAGTGATTTAATTGATGCTAAGGAATTGTTGCCTAACGATTATACTGAAATCAATGAAGATTTTCAGGAACTGTATATGCATGGTCGCGCCAATCGGTTTTCTGCGGCGGCTTTACTAAGTAGAGTATACTTTCAGATGGGACAATTTGATAAAGCTGAAGTAGAAGCTGATTTTGTAATTGATCAAAATGGCGGAAGGTACGGTTTAGATGAAAATCCACTAACCACATGGGCACGTACTTGGAATGAAACTGCTTTGACTAAAGAATCACTTTGGACTTATTCTATAGGTAGAACTCCTAATGTAAATGGCATGGGGCCTGGTAGCGACTGGAAAGTTCCTAGGAGATATGAATTCTATAATTTTTTCAGTCGATTTGCAACCCAAGCACAGCAAGCCGCTCCATTAACTCATAACAATGGCTCAAGAACATTATCAGTAAGCGAGACACTGCTTAGTCAAGCAGGTTGGATAGATGGTGATGGCAATGAAACAGACGCTGCAAGAGCTGACAAACGCTATCAAGAACTTTTTCTAAGAGTTGAAGCTGGTAATGACCCTGTATTTGATGCTATAAATCAACCACTTGTATGGAGCAACCGCTATTACAGATTCAATGGTGAAGGTGGAAATGCAGGAAGAGCAACTTCTCATCCAATTTTAAGAACTGCTGAAGTATACCTCACAAGAGCGATCATAAGATTTAATAAGGGTGATTTACAAGGCGCAGCAGATGATTTAAATGCTATAAGAGAAAGAGCATGGGATGAAGTTGAAGCCGGTGTTCCTTATACTGAAATAACAACAGGGACAATTACTGCTGATATGATACATACTGAAAGAATGATTGAAATGGCCTTTCAGGGAGATAGAAGTCATTATTTGCAAGCCTTAAAGCTCAATATTCCAAATGGAGATAGAGGTCCAGGAAGTATTCCTTATAACGATGCTTCGCTCTATTGGCCAATACCAGAAAGGGAGAAAGAACTCAATACAGCTCTCCAAGGACAACTTGGAAATTGATTTAACCTCTTAGGTATTTAAAGATTGT
>DAIQNU010000175.1:0-7817 GCA_036788235.1 Cyclobacteriaceae bacterium | reverse complement strand
AAATTGATGTTGCCATCGAATTCAGTGAACCTTCAGCTGCTTACGACAATGTGAAATATTGTGTAGAAAAAGGTATCCCTGTAGTCAGTGGTACAACAGGTTGGTTAGACAAGAAGACTGAAATAGATGCGATTTGTCTAAAAAATAAGGGCGCTTTTTTTTATGCTTCAAATTTCAGCCTTGGTGTAAATCTGTTTTTTCATCTCAATAAAATGCTTGCAAGGTTAATGAATCGATATCCTGAATACAAAATCAGCTTAACCGAAATTCATCATACAGAGAAAAAAGATGCACCGAGTGGCACGGCTATTACCTTGGCAGAAGGAATTATTGAAGAAATACCTTCAAAAAAGAGTTGGGTAAATGAGCTGAATGAAATGGAAGAACTACTTCCCATCGTTTCATTGAGACAAGAAGAAGTACCAGGCACACACCTTGTCAGCTATGCTTCAGAAGTCGATGATATCGAAATACGTCATGTAGCCCATAGCCGCGCTGGCTTTGCGTTAGGTGCTGTATTGGTGGCTGAATGGCTTGCTGATAAATCAGGGATTTTTGGAATGGATGATTTTTTAAAATTTTAATCCGCAAATTCATCATAATAATCTTGTATTATCAACCTTTAGAATCAAAAACCGACCGTAAGTAAAGGACTTTTATAAAGCTTGCTTTTTTAAACTATAATTAATGAAGCAAAATGCTATTTTTGCAACAAATTTATTTTGAACAAACCAAATATGAGCAATAATAAAGAAAAAGGGTCGCAAGTTCAGAAATCGGCAGTGAGAGAATGGGTAGATGCCATTGTTTTTGCTGTAATTGCTGCAACTATCATTAGGTGGTTGTTTCTCGAAGCTTTCACTATTCCTACACCTTCTATGGAAAAAAGCTTATTAGTCGGTGATTTTTTATTTGTAAGTAAAATAAGCTACGGTGCACGTACACCTAAAACTCCACTGCAAGTACCACTTACACACCAAAAAATATGGGGTACTGACGCAAAATCGTATTTGACATGGATTCAACTTCCTCAATACAGGCTTCCTGGTTTATCCAAAGTTAAGCAAAACGATGTGGTTGTTTTTAACTACCCGCCAGAGCATCAGCATCCAGTTGATCTAAAAACCAACTATATAAAAAGATGTGTAGGTATGCCTGGTGATGTTTTTGAAATAAAAGATATGCTACCGCATGTAAATGGAAAAGCCATCGAAAATCATCCAAAAACAGAATATAAGTATTTCCTAAAAACCAATCAAACCATTAATGATCGAACTTTTTTTAAGTTAGATATTACTGATTTTGGCACTACAAGAGACGGCTATATTGTGCATACAACACCGGAAAATGCCGAGAAGCTAAAAGCTATGTCATTTGTACAAGATATTTCACATGATAAATTGCCTGCTGGCAAAGCAAATCCTAGGGTTTACCCTCAGTCTTCATTATTTAAGTGGAATGAAGATAATTATGGGCCTTTGACCATACCCGCTGAAGAAATGACGGTAGAAATGACACCCGAAAACCTGGCACTCTACAGAGATGTGATTGAAAATTATGAAAATAATAAAGAAGTTGTCATTGAAGATGATAAACTCTATATAGATGGACAGCACATAACTAATTACACATTTAAGCAAAACTATTACTTCATGATGGGGGATAACCGACATAATTCGGAAGATTCAAGATTTTGGGGTTTCGTTCCTGAGGATCATGTGGTTGGTAAAGCATTGTTTATTTGGTTGTCATTAGATAAAAATGAATCGTTTTTCAGCAAAGTACGCTGGAGGAGATTTTTTATGGGAATTAAGTAATTCAAATTTTAAATCCACGGGAAACTGTGGATTTTTTGTTTTTATTTAAACTATTTGTTATTGAAAAGTGTCTGATAAGCATGAATAGATAATACAATTCAGCAAAGGACACGTAAAACTTATCATATTGATTTGTTTTAAATGATTGGGGTATGACAGAGGATATAAAACTTGACAGCATTGTAGAGGCTATAGAAGCCATAAGAAAAGGTGAGGTGATTATTGTAGTCGATGATGAAAATCGTGAAAATGAAGGAGATTTCGTTTGTGCTGCCGACTGCATAACACCTGAAATTGTAAACTTTATGGCCACCCATGGCCGGGGATTGATATGTGTGCCATTGATCGACGAGCGCTGTGAAGAACTCGGTTTAGAGATGATGGTAGGAAAAAATACTGCATTACATGAAACAGCATTTACAGTTTCAGTAGATTTAATTGGACATGGCTGTACAACGGGAATATCTGCTGAAGATAGATCAAAAACAATAAAAGCTCTTGTTCAGGAAGGCACAAAAGCCGAAGACTTAGGTAGGCCAGGTCACGTATTTCCACTAAAAGCAAAAAAAGGCGGAGTCTTAAGAAGAACAGGCCACACGGAAGCAACTATAGATTTCGCCAGAATGGCTGGTTTCAAACCTGCCGGAGTATTGGTGGAAATAATGAATGAAGATGGCAGTATGGCCAGGCTTCCGGATCTCAAAAAAGTAGCTGATAAGTTTAACCTTAAGCTGGTTTCAATAAAAGATCTGATAGAATACAGATTGAAAACAGAGTCGCTTATAGAAAAAATGACAGAAGTAAATATGCCAACCATTTATGGTTCGTTTAAACTTACTGCCTACAAACAATTAAATGGTGGAGACATTCACATGGCGCTAGTAAAAGGAGAATGGGAAGTAGATGAACCCGTTCTTGTACGCGTGCATTCTTCTTGTGCTACAGGAGATATATTTGGCTCAGCACGTTGCGATTGCGGGCAACAATTGCATGCAGCACTCGAAATGGTTGAGAAAAATGGCAAAGGAATTGTTTTATATATGAACCAGGAAGGTAGAGGTATCGGGCTGGTTAATAAGCTTAAAGCCTACAAACTTCAAGAAGAAGGTTACGATACAGTAGAGGCTAATCATATGCTCGGATTTAATATGGACAGCAGAGATTATGGCATTGGCGCACAGATTCTTAGAGATTTGAACGTAACAAAAATTAAGCTAATATCGAATAATCCCAAGAAGAGAGCCGGATTAATAGGCTATGGGTTGGAAATTATTGAAAATATTCCCATTGAATTTGAACCCACAGTGTATAACGAGAAGTATCTCACTACCAAAAGGGATAAAATGGGGCATGACATTTTGAAAAAATTAAGTACTTAACATCATGTTGAAAAAGTTAGTAGTTGGATCTATTTTTTTTCTGGTAAGCGGTATCAGTTTTGCACAAAACTTTCCTTCGCAACAATGGCACAAAGGCAAGGTTGTGTTGATTTCGGAAGATACAGTGGCGGGGTTGGTAAAATATGATTTCGAAAATGAGATGATCCAACTCAATGTTAACAACTCGATACAGGCATTTAGTGCCCGAAAAATTTTGTATTTTGATATTTTTGATGCATCCATTGATGCTTATAGGTTTTTTTATGCCTTACCATATAAGGAAAAAAACTCTTATCAAAATTATGAAGTACCTCGAATTTTCGAAGTACTTTATGAAGGCAAGATTACCCTGTTGGCTCGTGAAGAAATAGTTACGGAAACTATGCCGCAGTACAATTACTACTATTACCGGCCAGAGTGGAACCAAATGCGTAATCGCCTAGCCTATGACTTTTTCTTTTTGGAACTCAATGGGCAAATCAAGCACTACAATATGAAAAAGAAGGAGCTGGTTAATATGTTTGGCAAACACAGCGCAGAAATAAAGCAATACATGAAAAAAAATAGATTGAAACACGATAGCCTAAGAGATTTGGTAAGAATCACCGCATACTACAATGCATTGGTAGGCAAATCATAATTCTCTCATTTCTATAATCATCCTTCTGCTTCCAAAACTATATGTTTTTTTATAGATGCAGATTTATTTATAATTCTACAAAACACCATGAGCAAAAAACCCTTGATCCTTGTCTCAAATGACGATGGCATTACCGCTAAAGGTATAAAAGTACTGGTTGAATTAATGAAGACTTTGGGCGAAGTGGTGGTAGTAGCTCCCGACGGCCCTCAATCGGGAATGGGGCATGCAATAACAGTAGGAAATACTTTGCGACTCACAGAGATCAATGAGTTTGAAGGCGTTAAGTCATATCAATGCTCAGGCACACCTGCGGACTGTGTTAAGCTAGCAAAGCACCATATTTTCAAATCGAAAAAGCCTGATTTAGTCGTAAGTGGCATCAATCATGGAAGCAATACATCTATTAGCGTGATTTATTCAGGAACCATGTCGGCAGCGGTAGAGGCAGCAATAGATAATATACCTGCCATTGGATTTTCATTGTGTGACTATAATCCCGATGCCGATTTTTCTCACATTGAGGAGCATGTGGTAAGGATAGCCCGAGAAGTATTGGAGAAAGGTATGCCAAAAGAACTGGCACTGAATGTAAACTTCCCTAAAAAAAGTGCACAAAAACTTAAAGGCATTAAAATATGCCGGCAAACCCGTGCTAAATGGCAGGAAGAATTTGACTGCCGCTTAGATCCTTATGGAAGGCAATACTTTTGGCTTACTGGTAAATTTGTAAATATGGACAAAGGCGAAGATATTGATGAATGGGCTATTGAAAATAATTACACAGCTGTAGTGCCCGTGCAGTTTGATATGACAGCACACCATGCCATTAGCATTTTAAATAATGAATGGGATATTTAGCGACTGAATATACGGTATCGAAAATATAAATTGAAGGCGGGTATCCGCTTATCAAAAGTACGCCCATATCCTGGTATGGAGTATACGTTTACAGGCATTCTTCTTTCGTAGTCATTTAATATACGTATCCTTAGAAAAAAGCCTACATATGCATTTCTTATGCTTTTAAGTGCAGCCTCTGAGCCTATCACCATCTCATACCAATTAGCTTGCATATTGTTGGTGCCAAAAGTTTCTGTATAGTCGTTCCAGAGGTAGCTTCCGATCACAAACTTACCTTCATCAGAAAAATTACTTTCGCCATAACGAAAACCAACATAATAGAAAGTAGTTGGATTAAATTGAAGCTTGTAATCCATACCTACTTGAAAATAATTTCCTTCTGATGTATAATATTCAAAATTCTCGAAAGCATTGCCAGGCATGTGCTTGGCATAGCCATATTCACCAACCAATACGAATCGCTTCATCATAACCAGATGCAAAGCGCCATGCAACTTTTGTTCAAAGCCAAGTGGCAGTGTGAGCAACTTTCCATAATCAACAATAAGATCCAAGGCAATATTGGGAAACATGGCCTCATCGGAATTTGCCTGCAAAGTTTT
Organism: Cyclobacteriaceae bacterium; assembly: GCA_036788235.1. Classification (GTDB taxonomy): domain Bacteria; phylum Bacteroidota; class Bacteroidia; order Cytophagales; family Cyclobacteriaceae; genus JAFIEV01. The sequence continues at coordinate 2,515 of DAIQNU010000175.1, read as the reverse complement.
TATTGAATCAGCAGAAATAACTGAAATTGCTGTATCGGGCAATGTCATAGTTCCCAAAAGAGAATCTCTTTCAATTTGAAAAGTATTTATTTGCTCCTCTGTAAATTGTGTTGGCACTATCAACATTGAGTCACTTGTCAATGGTATTGGCTCGAGAATTTGCTTTATAAGCAGCGTATCGATGTCATGCACCAGGCTGTCTGTGGCTTGTGTCATTGCCAATTGCAGGCTAGCCGTTAGCAGCAGAACAGTCAAAGCTGCGGCTCTAAAAAAAAGTTTGAATAATGACATCATTACTATTACAATTTTCACTCTGGCAACCTCTTAAAGCCAAAGAATCAAAACTATGGCGCAACACTTGTGTATTTCTGGCAATTAAATTTACCCTGCTGAAGCCTGATTGTATAGATCGGTTATAACTAACTGCAAGGGTATCTTGGACAGTCAAAAAAAGGCTTTCGAAGGTAAAATAAAACACTGAAGAATCTGCATCCATATTGAGTGGGAGATTGAATACATTCACCAGGGTATCTTGATAAAAAGGCACAAAAAAACCGTCTTCAGCCCTCAATTCCTTAAGAAAAACCCGACCTCCTTCGAAATTTCGCACTTCGGTTCGTATGGTATCCCTTTCTTGTGTTAAGGTTCTGATTAATGAACCAAAACCCAGTGTGTCTTCTTCATTTTCAAGTAGCTCGTTTAGCTCCCTAACAGTTTGACTCAGCAAAGTGTCGGCTACAGCAAGGTGTCGTCTTGATTCCCGAAGCATGCTATCGGCTCTGAAATCAACTTTTACAAAGGGGCCAATGAACAACACATGACAATCTTCACAGTCTTCGCAAGCTGCCATGACCAATACCAGGCCTATAAAACCAAAGACGATCGTTGCAAATCTTTTCATATTATGGATGCAAATATACAATGCTTAAAATGGATCAACATCATAGATTACCTGTATTTGTCGGAAACTGCTTTGCTGATAGAGTTGGCCTGCCAGAGAAATAATCCTTGCCTTTACTTGTGCCAGGTTCGGATAGTTTCGCGGTATTTTCAGTAGAATCTCCCTATAATACAAATTACGTATACGGGCAACCATAGGCTCATGTGGCTCGGAGATAAAAAAATCTTTCCAAATCCCTTTAAGTTGTAAATACAACGCTTCAGCAGCCTTTTGACATTTAACTTCATCTTTGTGCCGGGTATATATCTTTATGATCCGGGTATAGGGTGGATAGCCATATTGAAACCTGTCTTGCAGTTCCTGCTCATAAAAACCATGGTAATCGTGATTGATTACAAACTGAATGACAGGATGCGAAGGCTTAGAAGTTTGTATTACTACCTTACTTGACTGCCCACTTCGGCCAGCACGTCCGCTCACCTGGGTTAGCAATTGAAAAGTTCGCTCTGAAGCACGGAAATCAGGAAAATGCAGCATTCTGTCTGCATCAAATGCACCAACGGTATTTACCTTATCAAAATGCAACCCTTTGCTCACCATTTGAGTTCCCACTAATATATCAATATCTCCCTCTGTAAAATCATCGATTATTTTCTGATAACTATACTTACTTCTTGTGGTGTCCAAATCCATTCGTTGAATACGCGCAGTTGGCAAAAGTAATTTTAAATCATCTTCGATTTTTTCAGTTCCAAAGCCAGTCATTTTAAGCCGGGTAGATCCACAAGCCGGGCAAGCATAGGGTACCTTCTCTTGATGACCGCAATAATGGCACCTAATGTGATTGCGCTGCATATGGTAGGTAAGGCTTACAGCACAACTGTGGCAGTCGGGTATCCAGCCACAATCCTGACATTGCAAATAGTGTGCATAGCCTCTGCGATTTTGAAATACTATTGATTGCTCCTTTTTCTGCAAAGATTCATCAAGCCTGTTTACCAAAAGAGATGTAAAATCGCCGTGTAGTGTCTTGGCCTTTCTTTCTGCGACTATATTACCAATTTCAATTTCTGGAAGTGAAGCTGCACCATACCTTTCATTGAGATTTACCAGTCCATATTTATTGCGTTTGGCTAAAAAAAACGACTCCAATGATGGAGTGGCAGAGCCCAGTAAAACTTTTGCATGATGTTCCCTGGCAAGCATTTGTGCTACATCCCGTGCATTGTACCTAGGTGCCGAATCAAATTGCTTGTACGATGTCTCATGTTCTTCGTCAATAACAATGAGCCCTAGATCACTAAAAGGTAAAAATACCGCTGAACGCACGCCAACTACAAAGGAGACCTTACCATAAACCAAGCTTTTCCATACTTCAACACGCTCGTTATCAGAGTATCGGGAGTGGTACACACCTACAGCATTTCCAAATATCTTGCGAAGGCGGGTAACCATTTGGGTAGTAATGGCAATCTCAGGAAGTAAAAACAAAACTTGCTGACCCGATTCCAGCACATGGCGGATTAGTGACATGTACACCTCAGTTTTACCACTACCCGTAAGTCCGTGTAGCAAAACTGTCTGTTTTTGTTCGAATAAATTTAAAATATCATC
>DAIQNU010000174.1:0-7818 GCA_036788235.1 Cyclobacteriaceae bacterium | reverse complement strand
ATAAAGCGCTTCCCAAGTGCTTTTGACATCGGGAATAAGTGTTTCTATAGTGGTTGAGGGCGAAAGTTCTTTTATTTGTTTTACAGTTTGATACCAGATTTCGGCACCCCTGTCTTTCAATTCATCACGGTTTACAGAAGTGATTACTGCGTGTTTCACCTCCATCAGTTTTATTGCTTCGGCTACACGGCGTGGCTCATCTTCATCATATTCGGGTGGTCTACCAGTAGCTACAGCACAAAATGTACAGCTACGGGTGCATACATTGCCTAGGATCATAAAGGTAGCTGTTCCGGCACCCCAGCATTCTCCCATATTAGGACAACTTCCGCTTTCGCAAATGGTATGCAATTTATATTTGTCAACCAGGCTTCTAACTTTAGAATACTCTTTACCAATGGGTAGTTTTACTCGTAACCAATCGGGTTTTTTTACTCTTTTGCTTTCTGGCTGTTGTATTACTGGTAACTCTATCATTATATAATACTTATTTCTGACACAAATTTAATGCACTGATGCTTAATTACAGCACCAGTTGTCAATAATATCGTTTTAGCTTATAGTTACTTCCTTGATCCGTAAAACAATGTAGTGTAAACTGCCGGAAAGGTGCTGAAGTTTTTGGAAGTTGGTATAATTTGAATTTCTCTGGTGTAAAAGTCAACAATAAATCCAGCTTCGATTCCTACGACATTACTTTTAAAGGTACCAAATTCGAAAGCAATGGCTGCTTTTATGTTTGCACCAGGTACAACGTTTGATTGAAATAACCCTTGAAATATATTGCCTGATCCCATGATATCATTGTACCTTTGAAGATGTTGGGTATGATCAAAAGGAACTTTTACAGAATTTCGAGCTCCGGCTTCGGATTGTAATTCAATATAATAGGGTGATTCCAGACCAAATATGGGGCCGGCCGCACCTACGAGATTGATTTGGACACCTTGTTGAGGGGCTTTTCTAAATACCACCAATTCACGGTTATAATTCAAACGGATGTTGTAGAGGTAATTTTCTTTTCCAATTATAAAAGTGTTGCCGGTAATTCTTGAGTAGTCACGTTGCTCTTGAGGGTGCTTTATATTTACGATGTCCAATGATACTCCATGGTAATGTCTAGCGTTGAGAGCAACATTGTATTTAAAAATGAAACCACCAATAAGACCGCTATTTGTGCTTTTTGTTATACCCCATATAAATTCTCTGTTGTAATCAGCCTCATCAGTAATTTGAGCTTTGGAGATTAGGGCTCCATAACCAATCAGAAAAACAAGCAAACAGACTGTTTTTATTTTCATTGCATTATAATCATTAAAACTGTGCTTTTGTTTTGCGTTTTAGGGTATTAGCATAAAGTTAACGACTGGAAATGATATATTGTGCTACTTTATTAATATTTATTCAATGCGTATTCTGTTATCTGTCTGTTTTTGTCAGATAGCTGATTCTTTTTTTAATCAATTGATCAATTCAGGCAGTAATTTTCTGGAGGAAATATCCTGGTGTGAGGCTTGGTATACACATTTTTCATCTACAATAACTAGCACCTGTGGAGATTCGTGGACGACGTTAAATTCTGCTTCGACTGCTTTGGAAAGCGCCCGACAATTAATTATATCTATAAACACATAATGTGCATTGTCAGGGAAATCTTCCGATGGACTAAATAGTTCACGTTTGGCCATGGAGCTTACAGGGCAACGGGTGCTATGTTTAAAGATTAGGACGGGTTTTTCAGTGGATATGGTTTTAATATCTACTACTTGATTTTCTGCGCAATAATGTTCCCACTGCATTTATTCTTTTTTTAGTATTAAGATTTCTTACTTTTAATAATTCCAGATCTCGCGTTCGCGACTATCATATTTAGGCTTTTTTACCGTATTATCTACTTTATTGAGCTTATCTCCATTATCAAAAATCTTGAGCCAAAGTCTATTAATAGTGCTTGTTTTTGGGCCACCCTGGTAATTGTGCACCCTGGCCGACAGAATTTCAAATTCTCGATCTCTTACAAATTTATACTTTAGTCTGTAATTGCCAATTATCTGGTTGTTTCTGGCCGAAGTTTCTCGATAGTAACGATCCCAAGCCTTCTTTGAAGCAGCGCGAATATCACCTTTATGGTTATGGGCAATTTTCGACATGTATTCATAGGTCAGCTCTTTTTCATTCTTTACAGGAATTATGATATCGCCCTGGTAGTTTCCGGTTATTTTCTGTTCACGAATCCTATTTTTCCTAATTTGATCTTGCTCGCGCTGCGAAATGCTGCCCTGATAGTTGTGTGCAGTTTTCGACATGTATTCGTGATGTTTTTTTCTATCATCAAACGTGCTGGTTTTTATGTTACCAGTATATTGATGCTCTCTTTTAGAAATTTGACTTCTGGATTTTGTAAGATCCTTCTGAGATTGTGATTTTATACTACCCTGGTAGTTATGAGAAACTTTTGACATATATTCATGCTCAAGCTTCCTTTCATCGCGAGCGGGCAGCACTATGTTGCCTCTAAATTGATGCTCATTGGCTGACACTTTGGTTAGGTATTTATTGTCCCTTTTCTTATTAACAGCCTTCAGCTGACCTGAATAATTCTGAGCGACCCTTGATTGATATTGATACTCCTTTTCTTTATCATCTCTGGTAATTACTCTTAAAGAACCCTGGTAAAACTGACGCTGTGCCGACTGCTGTTGGCGCGCTTTCTGACTACTAGCTAAGCGATTTGATTTAATGAGACCAGCATGATTTTGCGCTACTTTTGACATGAACTCATGTTCCAATTTTTTGTCTTTTTGTGAAAAAACCGGAAGATTACCACTATGTTGTTGTTGGTTGGCGGACCTACTTTTGTAATTGGCAGCCAATTTACCAGTTTTAACTTTTTGCGTGCCACTATATCTTGCCTGATACTGTGCTTCATGCTTAGAATCTCTTTGTTTAGCTTGCTGTGACCTTGTTTTAAAATTTCCTTGATAGCTACCAGTAAATCCTGAGTTTTGTTTAGTGGATCTAGCCATGGACTTCTCACTGCTCGATTTGATGGAGCCAGCATATCGGGTCATGCGCTTCGATTGATTTCGAGTCCATTGATCCATAGCCCTTTTTTCACCACCAGGTGTTTCGCCTTGAAAATTGCTTGCGCTTTTCGAATTCATTTTTCGGTTGCTACGACTCGCTGCCAAATCTTTAGCTTTTAAATTACCTGAGCTAAGCTGCATTTTTGATTGATACTGTTGTTGTAGCTTTTTTTCATTTTTTACAACTGGAATATTTCCTGAACTCCTCATCATTTCCGATGACTTTTTGCGATATCCAGCTTCCTGATTTTTTTCTGATATTTGCTTTGTTCGAGATGGATTTGGTTCTGTTCTAGCTCTTATAGCGTTATAATCTCTGGCTTGGCTTTTCGGTTGAGATCTCAAGTTGCCGGCAGACTGTGACATGGTTCTTGATCTTTTGCCTTTATCTCTATTAGATGAAGCCCGTACCACCCCCTGATTTTTTTGCATAAGCTTCGACTGGTATTTGCCTGTGAGCTTACGATTGTTTTGGACGGTCTGCACCGATCCAGAACTTTTAATCATTTGCCTTGAATTGCGCCTATCATTACTCTTTTGAGACCTAAAAGACCTTAGATTTTTTTTGGAAGGGTTCTTTTCGATTTTTTGATTCATTCCTTTGAAATCACTGCCCTTAGGATTGAGCCAGATATTACCCTGAAATCCTGCAGATGATTTGGAACGACTACGGAAAAAGGACTTTTCGAGTCCTGAGGATTTTCTTTTTGTTATAAAAAGTTTGCCTTGTTTTCTTTTATTTCTTCGTTCAGCTTTTTTAATCTTTTTCACAACATCTGCAGATTCTGAAGCATCCTTTTTGACCTTTTGCGCAAAGCTTTCTGTGCCAATTAAGCTAAGCAAGATCAGCAAACCCATCACGAAAAAGATCCTGATATTGGAGTATTTATATGAATCGATAGATATTTTCAAGTCAAATTGATTTTGTTGAAATTAAAACCCTAAATATAGAACGGATAATTGTCAGAATATTTTCTTATTGTCCACAGTTCAATCTGTGTAATGTTTTAAGTTAAAACAGACACTAACGGTTAATAATTTAATTTTTGATTCAAATATAAAGAATTTGCCTATGTCAGGTGCTTTTTCTTAATAAAACAGCACCCTGGAAAATGAATGGTAATTTGATTTATTTAATTTGGCCAAAAACGTATGAAGAGGTTACATTGAAAAGTAAGCTCCAGTTATTCCTACTTTTAATCAGCACACTTTAAAAACAGTCAAATTGGCTAACTTTGTACTTTATTAAATGAAATGATAGAATATACCTCGCACACACTCAGTAATGGATTAGAAGTATTGGTGCACGAAGATCATTCGACACCAATGGCAGTTTTAAATGTTTTGTATAAGGTGGGCTCAAAGCATGAACAGCCTAATAAAACAGGTTTGGCGCATTTATTTGAGCACCTAATGTTTGGAGGCTCAGTTAATATTCCGGACTATGATAAAGCGCTGCAAAAAGTTGGTGGAGAAAACAATGCCTTCACAAATGCCGACATTACTAACTATTACATACAATTGCCTGCACATAATATTGAGACAGCCTTATGGCTCGAATCTGACAGAATGCTTTCGCTTTCCTTTGATGCTAAAGTCTTAGAAGTTCAAAAAAATGTAGTAGTTGAAGAATTTAAGCAGCGCTATTTGAATCAGCCTTATGGTGAAGTATGGTTGAAGTTGATGCCACTGGCCTACAAAATACATCCATATCAATGGCCAACCATTGGTAAAGATATGTTACATGTAGAAAGTGTGGATTTACAAGATATCCGCGATTTTTTTTACAAACATTACCTGCCAAACAATGCTGTCGTGGTTGTTGCCGGCAATATTAAAACTAAAGAAATACTCCAATTAGTCAAAAAGTGGTTTGAAGATATACCTGAAGGGAATATACAAACCCATAATTTGCCGCAAGAGCCCATTCAAACAGAAGCACGCACCGAAACTATTATGGCTGATGTGCCACTTGATGCCATATTCAAAGCCTACCATATGCCTGGGCGTAATAGTACCGAGTATTATGTTTCAGATCTAATGGCAGATATACTAGGTAGAGGAAAGTCATCGCGCCTTCAAAATATTTTAATAAAAAAGGAAAAGTTATTCAATAACGTAAGTGCATACATGACAGGCAATTTTGACTCAGGTTTGTTGGTAGTTAGTGGTAAAACCAACAAAGGCGTCGATATTGAAATGGCTAATCACAGATTGGATCAACTCGTACAAGAAATATCACTGAACGATATTAATACTAATGAGCTTGAAAAAGTTAAAAACCAAGCAGAAGCAACATTGAGATTCGGTGAAACTGAATTATTAAACAGAGCAATGGGTTTAGCCATTGGAGCCTCGTTAGGAAAGCCTAATTTGGTAAACGAAGAGGCAAATTATATACAATCCGTGCAATTAAGCGATATAAAGAAATTGGCCAAATCTAGGTTGGTTGAAAGCAATAGCAACACGTTGTTTTATAGATCTTCAAATTAAAATTTTCATAAAATCCAATATTTTTTTGCGTACTCTTAATGATTATTGATAGATTATTGATAGATTTACATTACTTCTCTTGCCTGGAGTATTTTATTTATTTGCTTAATTCGAAAGAAGTGCAATTGGAATACTGCGAGCATTATCAGAAACAAAGTTATAGAAACAGGTGTATAATTAAAGGAGCAAACAAAGTAGAAGTGTTGTCAGTACCTGTAAGAAATGACAAATCTTCTAAGCACATAAGGGATATTGAGATTGATTATTCGCAGAGTTGGCAAAACAATCATTTGAGAGCAATCCAATCTGCATACGGAAAAGCACCCTTTTTCCTTTATTATATGGATGATTTTAAAAGGGTATTGCAGAAAAAAGTAAAATATCTTGCAGATCTTAATGAGTCTTTGCTGACAATTTGTCTGAAATGCTTGAACAGTACGGATATTTCAATTGTTAAAACTACAACATTTGACAAAGAAGTAAATAAAGGGGTAATAGATGCAAGAGGAATGATTCATCCAAAGAAAGAGCCTTTCAGATTGCTAAATATTCATGAGGTTGAATATTTTCAAGTATTTGGCAGGAACTTTGAATGGAATTTGTCTATTCTAGATTTGATTTTCTGCGAAGGCCCTATGGCAAAGCAAATTTTATCGAAATCAATTCCTAATGTGTAAGACTAAATCATTAAAAATTCGTTTTACAATACATTGATGAATAAATTAATTGAAGAAATTGGATTTAGAAACTACAACCTTCTAAATTTATACAATATTACACTAATAAGTTAGCGATTTTATGGAAGCTAAATTTTCGAACAGAGTAAAGGAAGTGATATCATTGAGCAGAGAGGAAGCACTAAGACTAGGGCATGACTACATCGGCACAGAGCATTTGTTGCTCGGTATGATTCGCGAAGGAGAAGGAGTAGCCGTGAGCTTGCTCAAAAAGTTAGGGGTTTCGTTGGAGGATCTGAGAATTTCCATTGAACAAGCCACTAAGGGCACTGCAATAAACAACGTCAAGAATTTGACCAATATACCCCTTACCAGGCAATCAGAAAAGGTATTAAAAATTACCTATCTCGAAGCCAAAATATTTAAAAGTCAACTCATAGGTACAGAGCATTTGCTTCTATCGATATTGCGCGATGAGGACAATATAGCTACGCAAATTCTAGAGAAGTTTGACATAAACTACGAAGTTGTGAAAGAATTACACGAGTATCAAACAGAAAACCCTACTGCCTCATCTGATACAGATGATGGTGATGACGATTCTTCACGCATATTTAGTAGCTCAGGTTCAGGAAGTGGGCGCGAGTCGGCCTCTAAGCCTGGCGAAAAAACGCGTACACCGGTACTTGATAATTTCGGTAGAGACCTTACTAAATATGCCGAAGAAGGAAAGTTGGATCCAATTGTGGGTCGCGAAAAAGAAATTGAACGTGTGGCGCAAGTATTAAGTCGGAGAAAGAAAAACAATCCGATTTTGATTGGTGAGCCCGGCGTAGGTAAAACTGCCATTGCTGAAGGTCTTGCATTGCGTATTGTACAAAAACGTGTTTCCCGAGTGCTTTTTGGCAAAAGAGTAGTTACACTTGATTTGGCTAGTCTGGTTGCGGGCACAAAATATCGCGGACAATTTGAAGAGCGCATGAAGGCGGTGATGAATGAACTTGAAAAGTCGCCGGAAGTGATTTTATTTATTGATGAACTTCACACTATTGTTGGTGCCGGGGGAGCAAGTGGCTCATTAGATGCCTCTAACATGTTTAAGCCTGCATTAGCCAGGGGTGAAATCCAATGTATTGGAGCGACTACCTTAGACGAGTACAGACAATACATTGAGAAAGATGGCGCACTTGCCAGAAGATTTCAGGTGGTAATGGTAGATGCCACTACACCAGAGGAGACAATTGAAATTCTAAACAATATCAAGGAGCGGTATGAAGAGCATCACCATGTAAACTACACTCCAGATGCCATAGAATCATGTGTGAAACTATCTGACAGATATATTAGCGATCGCTTTCTGCCAGATAAAGCAATTGATGTACTCGATGAGGCAGGTGCTCGCGTTCACATCAATAACATTCATGTACCAGATATTATTCTAGAACTCGAAGATGCTATAGAAAATATCAAGAAAGAAAAGAACAAAGTTGTTAAAAGCCAAAAATACGAAGAGGCTGCACAACTTCGCGATAAAGAGAAGAAGCTAATAGAGCAACTTGACA
>DAIQNU010000173.1:0-7850 GCA_036788235.1 Cyclobacteriaceae bacterium | reverse complement strand
GGCCTGGGGTTTTTATGAGCACCGCATTTCCATCCCGGTGATATTGCATGGCATTGGCTTTTTCGTCTTTAATGGAATGGATATGTAAATTGTTAAACAGGTCTATTTGAATTGAGTCGGAAGGCTGTAAAAAAACAAAGTGAATATCATTACTTCCTGAAATGGTTGAATCTGCAATGTTGACTTCAATATCGAGGTTATAGAAATATACGTCAAAACATGCCCGGAATAATCGTAATGAGCCTCTTAAAGAATCTGAGCGTGTGAAATTGTCATCATATTCACCACCTATAATTTGCCCATACATTGGAACAGCCAAAGATGAAAAGAAAAGTAAACATGATAACATTAATTTAATCATTCGAATTGTATTTTTAATTTAATTGCCATTTCCTGACAAAAAAGTCATCCAAGCAGATACTTAATTTGCAGGAATCTAAATTATAAAAAAGCATTTAATTCAATACATTTAAATCTATCAGAATGCCAAAATTTTCAAATATTAACCAAAGGATAATTCTCCTCAGTTTTTTAATTCTTTCTGTTTCGTGCCGGCAAAATACAAAACCTGATAAACTCAACCTTGTTATTGTTGCCACCACAGATATCCACGGAGCTATATTTCCAGTCAATTATGCAACCGGGAGCCCAAGGAATTATTCTCAAGCAAATGTGGCCACTTATTTGGATTCGCTCAGACAATTGGAACAAGCCGAAATCATAGTGCTCGATAATGGCGATATTCTACAAGGAGACCCTGCTGTATACTATTACAATTTTGAAGATACCGCTTCTGAACACATAGTGAGCAGGGTGATGAATTATTTGCAATATGATGCGATGACCATAGGAAACCATGATATTGAAGCAGGGCATAATGTGTACGATAAGTTACCTCAGCAAATGAATTTCCCGATGCTGGCTGCCAATGCGATTAATACTTCGACCAATGAACCTTATTTTCAGCCTTACACAATTATTGAGCGACAGGGTGTGCGCATTGCTGTGCTTGGCTTAATTACTCCCGGCATACCCAAATGGCTTCCGGAAAAAATCTGGGAAGGAATTTTTTTTGAAGATATGTTGGTGTCAGCGCAATATTGGGTGCCGAAGATAATGGAGGATGAAAAGCCTGACCTGATGGTGGGGTTATTTCATGCTGGCAAAGATTATACCTATAGTGGTCAAACAGCACAAACGCCTTTTAATGAAAATGCATCATTACTGGTAGCCGAACAAGTACCGGGCTTCGATGTGGTTTTTATAGGTCACGATCACAAAAACTGGAATGAATCGGTGATAAATGCTGAAGGTAAGGAGGTATTGTTAATTGGTGCTAATGCCGGAGCCAAATATGTTTCTCAGGCAAATATCGAATTTCAAAGGCAAGATAATGGCAAATATGAAATAATTAAATCAATTGCATTGATAGAAATGGAGCCTTTAATACCTAGTGCATCTTATCTCAGCACCTTTGCTGCTGATATGGATAAAATTGAGGATTTTGTCAATGATACCATTGGATATTTGCAAACAAGATTAGATGCAAAAAATGCTCTATTTGGTGATAATGAATTTGTAGAATTGATCCATCAACTTCAAATGGAGCTAACGGGAGCCGATCTGTCCTTTACGGCACCTCTTGCATTCAACACTGTACTTGACAAAGGGTTTTTGAAGGTTAGTGATATGTTTTTGCTTTATCGATACGAAAATTTATTGTATAATATGAAACTGACTGGTACCGAGATCCGGAATTTTTTAGAATTCTCCTATGGTATTTGGTTTAATACGGTCAGTTCTCCCAATGATCATTTGCTTAATTTCAAACGTAACAAACAAGGTAAGCCTCATATGAGCAATAATGGAGGTCGCTACGAATTGGCATCTCCTTATTTCAATTTTGATTCAGCAGAAGGTATCGTGTATCTTGTAGATGTTTCAAAACCAGTTGGTGAACGCATTGAAATCAAAAGTTTCACGAATGGAAGGCAGTTTCATATGGATAGCACCTACGATGTAGCGATTAATTCATATCGCGGCAATGGTGGTGGTGGGCATTTAACACAAGGCGCAGGAATTTCCAAAGATGAACTGCCATTGAGAATCACACAAAGCACTGATAAAGATTTAAGGTATTATTTGATGCATTGGATAAGGGCTAAAAATGAGATAAACATTTCAAAAAACGGTAATTGGAAACTTATTCCAGAGGATTTGGTAAAGAAAGTTGTAGAAAAAGATCAAGCTCTTTTATTCTCAAATTACTCAACTAATAACTGAACAAAGTACAATATCGAATGAAGCTTGGTTGTTTTTGTAGTTGCTTGTCATGATTTTTTAGATAAAATTCAATATAGTACATGCACTTAATGTATTTTTGCGTTCATTAAAGTTATGGAAAAAAATATGTTGAGAAAATCATTTTTGTTGGCAGTGGCGATGGTTTGGATTTTGTCGCAGAATCTGGCTGCACAATCGGCTTTAGAGGCTCCAGAGTCAATATATGCCTACACAGGTTCATTCCTTTATACTGAATCTCTTGAGACATCAGAATTGTCGAATGCAGGTTTAAAAAATTGGGGATTAGGCTTACGTTTTGGCGATCCACTGGGCATTACAGCCAAAAAATATATGGGAAATAATCGTGCTTGGGAATTTGTCCTAGGTCGGCCAGCCGGATGGTGGTATGGTAGAGGGTACTACAGCGATCGATTTGAACGCCGCTCCAAATATGATGATTTTGATTATGATGGTTATGATGGCGATTTTGCCATTTCGATGCAAGTGCATTATTTATTTCATCAAGACATACCAGATGCGCCTGGGTTGCAATGGTACTATGGTTTTGGAGGACAGCTTAGGTTTAGAGGCTATGATTATCACTATCGTGATGATAATGATAGAAGGTACAGCGACCGGGTGATAGATGTAGGGGTAGGTGTTGATGGTGTTGCTGGTTTGGAATATACTTTTCAGGAAGTTCCGTTATCGGTATTTTTAGATTTAACATTGTACCTCGAAATTATAGATCAGCCCTTTTTTATTATCGGTCAGTTGGGTGCAGGTGTCAGGTATAATTTCTAATTTAGCGGTTCTTTATTCTCAGGCCTGATTACTTGAATTTCTGGCAGAGGTTTAGCGCATTATGTTACTACACGTAAATACCGGAATATTCGGATAAATATTTTTGGGTTTATCGAAAACTAAATTGATCCGAAGTGATTGATAGAGGTATGGAAGAAAAATTTTTGAAAGAACTTTTTAGCTCGCACAACGAATGCCAGGGATGCCCTTCACCAAAGGTTATCAATAGATTTTTTGATGAGCTGCTCGGCGCACTTTTTCCAGAATTTTCAAATAAAGTTTACAACTCAGTTGTAGAGCTATCGGTGCACCTGGATGCACTGAAAGCAGAACTCAACGAAATTCTTACGCGTAATCCTATGAAGGGGTTGGTACAAGCGGATGATGTCTGTAGGATCTTTTTCGAATCTTTACCTGAGATAAGACAAAAACTCAAGCAAGACGTAGATGCCATGTATGAAGGTGATCCCGCTGCTAAGTCAAAAACAGAGGTGATTCGCACCTATCCGGGTTTTTATGCCATTGCCTCCTACAGAGCAGCGCACAAATTGCATGAACTTGACGTGCAGTTGATCCCAAGAATTATTACAGAACATGCACATAATAAAACGGGTATCGATATACATCCAGCTGCGACTATTGGAAGCTTTTTTTGTATAGACCATGGAACAGGGGTTGTAATAGGTGAAACCACCCACATTGGCAACCATGTTAAAATATACCAAGGTGTTACGTTAGGTGCCTTAAGCGTTAGTAAAGAAGATGCAGCCATAAAGCGACACCCCAGCATTGGTGATCATGTAGTGATTTATGCTGGTGCATCTATACTAGGTGGCAAAACTCATATCGGCGAACATAGCGTAATCGGTGGCAATGTGTGGTTGACCCGAAGCGTGCCAGCACACTCTAAAGTGTACTACCAAGCCAATATGATGAATAGTCAGACCGGGCAAACGGATCTGATTGTTTTTAAAGAATATGAAGAATGAAGCTTGTAGATTTAATTGGAAATACACCACTCGCGGAGCTGCAACATATACCAACCAAAAAGAATGTCAGCATATTAGCTAAACTCGAAGGGAACAATCCGGGTGGAAGTGTTAAGGATCGGGCAGCCCTTGGTATGATAAAAGGGGCACTGGATAGAGGCGATATACAAAAAGGTGATCGGCTGATTGAGGCTACGAGTGGCAATACAGGTATCGCCTTGGCCATGATTGCCCGCATTATGAATGTGGATATGACGCTGGTAATGCCCGATAATTCTACTCGAGAACGTGTGCTGAGTATGGAGGCTTATGGCGCCAAAGTTATTCTTACACCAGCTGAGGGAACCATAGAGCACTCGCGTGAAGTAGCTGAAGAGATGGCGCTTAAAGAGGGTTATTTTATCCTGAACCAGTTTGCCAATCCCGACAATTATTTAATGCATTATGCCAGTACAGGTCCTGAGATTTGGCGCGATACCCTCGGAAAAATTACCCACTTTGTATCGTCTATGGGCACTACTGGTACCATTATGGGTGTTTCGAGATTTCTCAAAGAAAAAAATGAATCAGTTCAAATAGTGGGTGTGCAGCCTGCTGATGGCTCTAGCATTCCTGGTATAAGGCGCTGGTCTCCGGCATATTTGCCTAAAATTTATGAGCCTCATAGGGTAGATAGGATCATTGATGTAAGTCAGGAGCAATCAGTTCAAATGACACGGCGTTTGGCTCGGGAAGAAGGAATACTCTCAGGTATGAGCAGTGGGGGAGCGCTTACTGCTGCATTACAAATAGCTGATGAAATAAATGAAGGCACGATTGTATTCATTAATTGCGATAGAGGAGACCGTTACCTAAGCTCAGATCTGTTTGGCTAGTTTTTTATCCTACACGGGTTAAGTAAAATGCTAAGCTAAAAAGTATTACCATCGTCCAAATCACCAGGCCGGCTAAAGGCAGGGTCGACAAGCATTTCATGGTCTGTAAGTGTAAATAGAAAAGCTTTCAAATCTGCTTTTTCAGCTTCACTTATTTGAACTCCACCTTCACGCACGTATTTCATGAGCGGATGTACATCATCTGAATATACCAACCCTGAATTGTAATGGTCAAGCGCTTCGTCGAGCGTAGAAAATCTACCATCATGCATGTATGGTGCTCCGACTTCCACATTAATCAGGGATGGCGCTCTGTATGCACCTATATCAATAGAATTGCCAGTAACAGAAAATCGATCGAATGGATCATTAAATTCTGTGTCTTTGGCATTGTTAAAATACTCAAGTGTAGTCATCATGGCAGTGCCGGCATGACAGTGAAAACAGTCTGCGTCTTCAGAAAAAAACAGATCATGACCCCGCAATTCCTGTTCGCTAAGTTCAACTTCATCGCGGAGGTATTTGTGGAACTTCGAGCGATATGAAATGATGCTCCGTACAAATTGAGCTATGGATTTATTGATTCTTTCCATAGTAACCTCTTCGGAACCAAAGGCCGCCTTAAACATTGCCGGATAGATGGGTACAGCTGCTATTGTATTAACGGTTTTTTCGAAACTCCCATTTATTTCATCCCGTGCTGCAATGGTTTTCCAAACGATAGATTCAATGTTTTTGTGATGGAACTCGGGGAGAGTCGGCACACCTAATGATGAAGAGCCAAGTTTATTGTTGTTTTCGTGAATAAAACCATTCCAAAAGTAACCATTGCTATTGTAAACGGTATTTGTAAGTGCCAAAGCAAAGTTATGTGTAGGTCTGCCTTCTGGATATTCGTCATCTGGAATACCAAATGGTTGCCCGCCATGAAATTTAGGATGATCAATGCCGGTCTTAAAACCTTTGGATTGTACATGGCAAGAGCCACAACTCATAAGTGAATCAGGATGAGTACGGCCTGATAAACGACCGTCATAAAATAGATACCTACCTAGTTTAATACCCTCTTCAGTCATTGGATTGTCGGCAGGTATATTGAGTTTTTTTGGGAAAAAAGGAATGTCAGGAATGGTGTAAGGAGTTGGATTAAAACCATCGATGGGAGTGGGCAAAGTTTCTTTATCAGTACATGCCTGTGTACCTAATACTATTGAAGAAACAAATAGCACAAACATTAAAAAAAAAATGAAGCTATGTCTCATACTCTACTTTAATACTTTGTTTGTTATTCTATTGAGGGATTGTAAAATTCAAAAACCCCATTTTTGCCATTGGCAGAAACTTTACCCATTGCCTCATGTCCACGCATTATGTGCCCACCATAAATATTATGATCATAGTCGTATGGATTTGTAAACCATTGCTCAATATTCATAGCTATTGAAATTGTATTTTCACCATCAATAAGTGTTAATGGTCTTAATAATTCAACCTCAAACCAGTTTTGTACAAATTCAGTAACTTTATTGTTCTCATCGTACAATTGCCCAACACCAAGGTGAAAATTAAATGGTTCTCTTTTTGATTCCAGGTTCATCCAGTATCCATTGAGTTTCATATAATGATACCCTCCCTGATCACCGCCCATGTGGTAAGGCCAAATCATATTTGATTCAGGAGGATCAGTAAACATTAACGGCTTGTTTTTTTCGCCACGAATGCCAAATACATATGAAATGCCCTTATATTCTCCAGCTTTGAAAGATCCGGACAATTGCTGTGATAAAGTACCATTCAAATTGGTGTCTATATAGTGAAAAGGGTGACTAGCATTGAGAGGTACTTTTCCACCATCGTTTTTGATTAGTGCTACTTCAGATATAAAATACTGCACTTCAGTTACTTCATATTCATTGCCAGCTGCATTGATATAACGCATATCATTTGCCACCATTGGGTTGCCATCTATTTGATGTACGAATTCAAACTTGACATTATTCACCGGCAAGTCAACGTTATCCTTGCAAGCATGTAGCCAGCAAAGAAAAAAAATAAGACCAATACCTAAGAAATATTTTTTCATGATTAATCATTTTAATGCCAATAGAACGAAATTTTACTGGGCTTGTTTTGTCATTTAAGCATAGGCTAAAGATAAATGTAATTTTCAACGAAAACTATAATTTCAACAATTTTTAGTTTCAAAAAATTCCGCACCTTGAAAAAAAACCATTTTTTTATCCATTTGGTTTAAGACATAATTATACCTTGCAAACCTAATCACATCTAAAAACTATGTTGCCAATAAGTTGAATCATAAAAATCCCAAATTCGGAATTTCATTTACAAAAGTTAGAATTAAATGCATTTGGGCTTAGTCTCTACTTTATTGACTGTTTTAAATTAAATTTCTCTAATATTTTATCAATAATTCAATAAAAAGTTTAACTTTTACAAGTTACTTATTTACTTGCAACCGTATATACAGATAGATAGTAGCATATCCATTAACCCTTTGAAATAGATTATGATTGAATCTACTCATAAAAGCATTCGTTGGCCTCAGTTTAGGAGTTTTCTTATTCTTTATGTATCCATCCTTATTGGCTGGATCGCTTACTATAATTTCCAGCCTGTTTTACTTGAAAAATATGGATTAGCCTCATTCACTGGATTACTATTTATTATCCAAGGGATTATATTGGTGCTAGTGCCGCCCCTGGCAGGTTGCCTGAGTGACCGTTACCGTGAAAAGGTTGGCACAAGGTTTCCGGTAATTATGACGGGAATACTCTTTGCCGGAATGGTTTTTATGGCAGTTTCGTTGTCTTTGGCCATCAATCCGGGGTTTATAGTTTGGCTGCTTCCCATTCTAATAATTTTCTGGATTATTGCTATG
>DAIQNU010000172.1:0-7877 GCA_036788235.1 Cyclobacteriaceae bacterium | reverse complement strand
AGGGTAATTTCTTCGGTTTCGTCGCCATCAAATTCACCTACAAGTGTAATCTCCAGCGTGCTTCCGTTGATTTTAAATGTACCTGAATAGACAAAATCCTCCTCAGAACCATCTTCCATTTCTACAGAACCTTCTACTTCGATTTCACCTTCAGTATCGTCTGTCGTAAGTTCTTCATAATCGGCCTCAATCTCAATTACAAGGTTTTCATCCTCAATTTCTCCACATTCTTCAACAGACTCAGTTTCTTTTAAAACTACTTCTATTTTAAGCTCATCAAATTCAAAGCTCCATTCTATTTCATCAATATCATCAGGTGATAGATCAGCAATAGCTGGATTGACTAAGCCGAATAATGCCTTAAATGATTCAAAAGCTTCTGCATCTTCAAAATCGAAAGAATAGGAGCCAAAAATTGCCTCGTCATCAAGCACCGTAAATTCGAATGGCTGGTTGAAAACCCTTATACCTTCTACTTCATTCACACCTGAAAGCTCTATTACAAAACCTCGTTCTTCGTTTAACTCATCATCATTGAGATAATCTTCGTCTAATTCAAATTCCAGGATTATTTCTTCAACACCTGCCGGAAAACGAACCTCTCCAATGCCTGTATTAATATTATAGCTTAAGAGAATATCTACACCTTCATCGAGACTTGTGGTGCAATCGTCTATTTCATAATAAGCCTCAAGGCCTATTACATAGTTGGAAAGACTAGCAATACCCTCAACATCAGTGATTTCAAAGCGCAAGGTATAATCAGTTGTAAGCGGCACAATTACACCTTCTAATTCTTCGCCAGTTGGGTCGTAACGTTCAGCAAGAATTATGCTTACTTTCAATTCGTCGCTATCTTCTAACTCACCACCTTCTTCGTCGTCAAATAGAATAATTTGTGGGAAATTTTCTAACGAAAGTGGTAAAATCAGATCTTCGTTTTCTCTGGAACAGGCAAAGAAAAACACGGTAAGCAACAATACCGGTATATAAATATTTCTAATGTTCATGATTTCTATTTTTTAGCTTAATGCAAAACTTTTTCTAATCGATTACAAGTTGAACTTTATTCCTACCCTTGACCACCATGAATAAATTTCGAGCTGGGTAACAGTATTTTTATCGCCGGTGTACGCTTCAAAAGCTTGATTGGTGATGTTTAGAAATTCACCAAACAATCTGAATTTATTGCTCAAGGCATAGCTTGCACTTGCATCTATTTGCATTCTACTTGAAATATAAAGGTCCTCTTCAGGCTCTCCACCTACTTCACTTAAATACTCACCATTGAAGTTGGTAGATATTCTAATGTTGAATCTTTGTGTATCAAATCCCAAAGAAAAATTTCCTACATGTGTGGCTTGACCGGGCAAGGTAATAACTTCAGTGGCATTAGGATCTTCTGTGCTTCGATCCTGAATGCGCGCCTCAGAATTTGTGTAAGTGTAGTTGGCATACACACTCAAACCTTTTAAGCGGCCTGGTAGAAAATCCAAATTTCTTTGATACGCAAATTCAAATCCCAATAAGTCAGCATCCTCTCCATTTTGTGTTTGTGTTACTCTCAGGTTGGTGGCTATAGGAGTGCCTGTTAGTGGATATTGGCTATTGAACAATACACGTGGATATATAAAATCATTCAACTTTTTATAAAAAACACCACCGGAGAAAATACCAACGTTTCCAAAATAGTGTTCACCCATGAGGTCCAAATTGAGGGCACTCACCGGTAGCAGGTCTGGATTTCCCACTGTAGCTTCACGGTCTTCCAAGTTCGCTTCCTGTGAAGGAACTATTTCTTCAAAGTTTGGCCGCGCGTAAGACAATGTTGCTGCTGCCCGTATATTGGTAAATGGGCTGATCTTGTACCGGGCATTTATTTGTGGTAATAAAAAATCATACGAATTTGTTCCTTGTACGGGTCTTATTTCGTCCAAGTCACCATTCGGCGCAATAATTACATCGTTGGATTGATAATTTACATCGGTTTTTTCATATCGAACACCACCAACCAACATCAACTTTTCAAATTGATGACGCGCCATAATATAGCCGGCATATACTTTTTCTTCGGCTACATACGATTCAAGTGCCTCGTCAATGGCTTTGTCTTCTATTTGCAGTTCAAAATTCTGTGGATTACTATTGAAATAAGTTATGAATTTACCCATTTCAAGTGATCTTGACAGTTGGAATTGATTATTATAAAAGCTATTGTCAAGCAAGCCGCCTTCAAAAAAATCAAGGGTGGGTACATCTCCCCTGGCCTCAAATACATTTTCTGTAATGAAAAAAGATTTCTCTTTAAAGCGAACCTTACCACCCATTTTTAAAGTGCCTTGTCCGGTTCCTAAAGAATAAGGTATAGCAATATTTATTTTTCCTGTGATGTTCTGATCTTTTGCTATGGTACTACCATTGGTAAATTCATCGAACTCATAAGCACCATTTTCTAAATAGCCAGGCGCGCTGAAGGTAGGTAAGCGTGGATTAGAAAAATTGATGGTACTGGGGATTTCTCCAATAAAAGTTGTCTCACTATCATAAGGGGTGTTCTGTTCACCATAAGAATATTGGACTTCATAATCGATGGTAAATTTGGGTAATGTATGTACACCACCAAGATTTATACTGGTGATGGACTGAGATTCAAAGCGGTCTTTGGTATTTCGTTCAATCTCATCATCTTCAGGTATAAAAATAGTTCTACGGCGCCATTCACGATCGGTAAATTTTGAATATAAAGTTCTAAAATAGAACTGATTATTGTCATTGAGATTATAGTCAATGGTACTACTTAGACCCAGTCTGGTACGTGTAAGCTCATAATCACGCAACTCCAATTCATTGTCAAATGGCTCTCTTTCCCAGTTATCAGAGCCAAGATCGTTATGATAATAGCTTGAGTTGATCATGATGCCCAGTTTTTCATTTTTACCAAAGCGATTGGCAAGTTGCAGCGAACCCTGAAGATTTGGCTTTTGCATCAGATTGTTGTACCCGCCAACTAAAGTTCCATTAACGGTGGGTTCACCATACTCTGCCTGACGTGTAATAAGGTTGACGTTCCCACCAATGGCATCACCATCCATATCCGGAGTCAGAGTTTTGCTTACTTCGATGGATGCAAGTTGATCGGCAGGTATTGCATCTAACGCAACAAAGCGAACACCGGCTTCAGGCGATGGGATTTGCTCGCCGTTTACACTGATATTTGTAAACTGCGGTGCTAAACCTCTTATGAGAACATATCGACCTTCGCCTTGATCTCTTTCTATGTTTACTCCTGGTATGCGCTGCAATGCTTCGGCAGCATTTGGGTCAGGAAATCTACCTATTTGATCTGCTGCTACAATATTTTTTATATTATCAGCCGCCTTTTGTTGGTTGAGTGCTTTGGATTGGCCTTGCAAATTTCCATTAACAATCAAACCCTCGAGCTCAATGTTTCTGGATCTCAGTGCAATTTCTACAATTTCAGTTCTTCCACTTTGTGGAGATACTACAATGGTCGTGTCATTGTAGCCAATGTATTTGACTTCAATTTCCTGCTCACCTTGATTGGTGTAGAGGGTAAATTCGCCATTGAGATTTGTCATGGTTCCTCTATTGGTGCCTTTCACCAATAAGGTAGCTCCAGCCAAAGTTTCCTTATTAGACTGGTCGATAATGCGTCCACGGATAAGTGAACTCTGACCAACTACCTGATGTGCTATAAGCAGTAGATGTGCGGCCAGTAAAACGTGTATAATCTTTTTCATTTACTATTTGTTTTTGTTACGCAGCAAAAATGGCTTTAATGAAGGCGCAGTGTATAAATTTACCGTAAACAAAAAGGCAACATATCGGATTTGCTTGTAAACAAAAAGGCAACAACTTCTATTTATTTTACTATATAATGCTGTATTTCAATGGATTATAAAAATATAATTGGATATTATATTATTGTTAACCCTACATTAAATTGGTGTTACAGTGATTGAATAAATGCGCTTAGCTTTTGCTCTTTTCTAAGTCCAATTTTCTTTCTGAGCCTGTATCTGGCAATTCGTAAACTATCTTGAGAAATAGACAACATGGTAGCGATATCATTGCTCGACAATTGCAATTTTATCAACACGGCCAATTTTAATTCCGATTTACTGAGATCAGGGTTTACTTTTCGGAGATTATCAAAAAAAGATGTGTGTACTTCTTCAAAAATCATTTTAAAGTTGTCCCAATCGCGTTCATGGCTGAGGTTATTTTCAATTTTCTTATGCAGTTCTTTCAATTGCTTCTTAAAGCTTTTGTTCTCTTGTTGGTAAATAGCTTTTACTTCGCCATGAATTTCTTCAAGTAGCGAATTTTTTTGAATCAATTGCAATGTATGGGCTGCCAAGGATCGGCTTTTAGATTCGAGTTGTTCTTCCATCATCTCTCCTCTTGCTTCATAGATTCTCTTGTTCTCACGCATTCTAAATCGCTGGTGATAAAATAGGCCGCCAGCTACTAACAATATTGTAACTATGCCACCAAGGGAAAGGAATAATCTGAGCTGACTAATTCTTTGATCTCTACTCAAAATCCCAATTTCACGATCTTTGCGCTCAGCTTCATAAAATGTTTGTAAACGAGAAACCTGCCTTAATCCATCCTCACTATATATTTTTTTGTAAAATAATACCGAACTATCAAGGTAATCATATGCAATTTTATGGTTGTTAAGCCTATAATAAAGCTTAGAAAGATCCTTGTAATGACTTAATAGCTGATAACTGTCGTCAAACTTTTTGGCTAATGATAGACCTTCTTCCATATAGGGAAAAGCCTCTTTAAACTTACCAGTCTTATATAATACATCTCCCAAATTATTAAGTATTGACATTTTTACATTTTCTTGACCATGAAGTACAGCTTGTTGCAGGGCATAATTGAAATACAAGGATGCTGAATCGTAAATCTCCAGGTCTTCGTAAATGCTGCCAATATTCTCTAAAATCAAAATCCTATCTTTTGGATCGTGATCACGCATATTTTCATACAAAGACAAAGCCTTTTGTTGGTAAAAAAAGGCAGAATCATATTGATGATTTTTTTCGAAATAATGACCTAGGTAGCCATATGTTTTTGCAAGCTCAACAGAATCTGTCAATTCAGTAAAAATTTTTAATGCCTGTAAATGATAGTTGATGGTATATTTGGGATTGCGCAAATAGTAGTAATTTAGTCCTAGTAGATTAGCATTTTTAGCTTGCAGCTTTCTATTTAAAGTCTCTTCAGCTTCTCTTTCTGCTTTCAGAAAATATTCCAGCGATTGATTAAAAGCAGCTTCCTTAAAAAAAAGCTGTCCTAGAATTAGATAACTATTCGCCAAAAGTTCTGAATCGTTACGTTCTTGCCCTAAGCTTTCAGCCCTTTTGGCGTAATAAAAAGCTGAGTCAAGATCTGTGGTTAAAAATTGCTCAGCCTTTAGCAGCTCGGGTTGAGTGGAAAAATCAGTCCCAAATAGGCTATGGGAACACCCTAAAAATAAAAGGCAAAGTACACTTAAAAAGATAGATTGGGTAGATAAATTCATGACCAGTTGCAAGTTAAGCTATAATTGAGCCATTGTTTTTGGCACAATGAAAACTTAACAAAAACTTCATTTGGATTGGGGTTGATTTCCGTCTACACCAGTATAGTCATTATCACTGATTACCTTTTTTAAATTCTCAACTCGTTTCTTAAATAATAGCTGAAAAATAAAGGGTTGTTTTTTTATTTGAGTAATCACTCATGTGCAATAAAATAAATTGACTAAGCAATTAATTTAATCTATTCGATAAATACCTTTCAAGCGATTCCATACCTTTTTTCTGTACTTGATTTTTTACATAGCCGGTCCAGCCAAATAATAAACCAAAGAGACCTAATGCCTGCTTTGCCCAAGTGTAAAAACTAAAATGATCTTGATGTCGGATAATTTTGCCATTCTCAATGGTAAATTTTGCACTTATTCTATTGTTTACTTTTCTTTGCTGAAAACGAATACGTTGCCTTCCATTTTGCACTACATCCATGGGCATTGGACTCAACACTATCGAAATCAATACTCAAATCCGGGCTTTTCACGCAAAACATTTCCCACATGGCACGTACCTGCTTCGCATTTAAATTTTTAAAAACAGGATCGCTAAAAGTGGCATTTTCGGCATAGCAAGACTGCATGGTTTTGTAGTCCTTGTTTTGAAATGCTGAATAGAAAGAATGGATAAGGTTTTCGTTGGTAGTCATGGTAGAAATAATCAAGGTTCGAGATAAGAATAGACAATTTAAAAATTAATTGAGCAAAATGCTTTATGCTTTGCAGAATTGCTTTTATGGTTAGGCATTGTAGCTTAAATACTATAATTTTGCAACATAGTTGCACCAAATTAACCAAAATGACTGTCCCTTATTTTTGTCCTCAAGACGTACAATTCATACACAAATTTAGCGGTCATAGTATTACTAAAGCTGTTTACCACAACTGGGTGAACTTGGCTGACTCACAACAAGATTTAAGGTTTCTTTATGCTTTAGAATTGCATTTTGACGATCAACAAGAGGTTATCATTTCATCAGGTGAAGCTGGTGAAGAACCACACATTGTATTTAATAAATTAGACATTGAAGCTGAGAAAAAAAGCATTCAGGATAAATTCAAAGGACAATTAGATATTCAAAGTTCAGAAGTTAAGGCTTCAGAATTATGGAAGCAGATCATCAACCGACCCATTAGCAAAGTGATTTTAGATCAGCATAATACTTCAGGAAATTACTTTGCAGACCAAATTATTTTTAAAATAGACGAGCTGCTCGTATTACTCAAAACTGGCGCCGATGGTGATGGTCTGGAAGTACTGGAAGTGGAAATGGATGAAGAAGATATGCAATAAATGATTTCACAATCCAACAAATAGCTCAACAAACTATGATTTTAAGCGGACTTGAAATAGCTAGAAATATTGATAAGCAGATTTTTATTGATCCTTATGATCCGGCTCGTCTAAACCCGAACAGCTACAATTTGCGCTTGCACAATGAACTGGTAGTATATGATGCCAATGTGCTGGACATGCGCTCGGAAAACAAAAGCCACACCATGGTCATTCCTGAAGAAGGTCTTTTGCTTGAACCTAACAAATTGTATCTGGGCAGAACAATGGAATACACCAAAACGCTGAGTCATGTGCCCATGTTGGAAGGTAGAAGCAGCGTGGGTCGCCTGGGCATGTTTATACATGTGACAGCCGGCTTTGGCGATGTTGGCTTTGAAGGCTATTGGACATTGGAAATATTTGTCATTCAGCCACTTAAAATCTACCCTGGTGTTGAAATTTGCCAGATTTACTATCATACCCTCGAAGGTGATTATACAACCTACAAGAGTGGTAAATACCAAAAAAATAACGGAATACAGCCTAGTTATTTATATAGGGATTTCAAATAAAACCGCTTTGTAAGCGGAAAAAATCAACAAATTCAAATCTATTTTTACATAAAAAAACGAAAAATGGAAAATTTAATTTTAGATCATTATAGCAATGCCAAAACTGGGCAGGAAATCACTGAAAAGTATCTTGATCTTCTCGAAAAAGAATACAATTCGGACCTCTCAAAAATGCTCTTTGCAACATCTGTTTGTTCAGATGACGTGAATGTCTCTACTGATTTTAGAAAAGTACTTAGTCGACCTTTTACAATGGGTGGTTTGGGTGGACTCCCCTATACTGGCTTTACCGGCATGGTAGCTTTTTCTCACCATATTCCTGATGATGGAGATGCCTTTATTTTTTATGGACCGCACATCGGCATCACCGATGATGGCGAATTGGGCCGTATGCGCAGACTCGGACAAAAAAGATTGACCA
>DAIQNU010000171.1:0-7901 GCA_036788235.1 Cyclobacteriaceae bacterium | reverse complement strand
GAGCATTCGAAATATAGAAAGTTTGCTTGGTTTCTCCTGTATTTAAAGTAAATACTGCGCCCTCAAATAATAGCTGTTGTCTGTTCGCATCAGCATAAACTTTGATTTTGTTGGTATTGGATGCTTTGATGTCTAACAACTGATTTTCACAAACCTGATATTGTGAAGGAATCAGTATTTCAGGGCTTTGAGTCAATACCTGTAAAGTTTTGACAGATGTGCTTTTGCAACCTGAAGCGCTCGTTGCACTTAGCTTTATTTGATATTCACCCTCTGCTGAAAAGCGACTATATGGGTTTGTAGCAGTACTACCATATCCGTTGTCAAAATCCCAAACATAAGTCACCGCTTGGGTAGTCATATTTAGAAAGTCTACTTTAATGCTGCTACCAGGTAGAATTCCTACAAGTCCATCTCCGGGCATGGTAAAATCTACCACAGGTTCATCTATTTCTACGCCAATTACTGTAGGTGAACTACGAAAACCGTTGATAATATCGATCTTGTACATCTGGGTAGTTTGATGGATCTCTGGACTATGGTAAACCATCCCACTATCAATTCGATGTGTAAGATTCAAATCTTCATACAATTCAAATGAATATGACTGGTCTGTGATAGAAAATTGCTCACCGGCACAAAGTTTGAATGTTGCTGCAATCAATTGATTCTCAGCATACATTTTATATTTTGCTCTGGCATCAATAGCTGCATCGATTATTTCCTGCTCAGAGCTACCCGTAAGAATGGCCACAACGAACTTGTCGGAGTTGCCTGAATGAAGTGTTGGTATAGCAGTGGAAGCCATCACAGCCACATCATTGCCAAAACTTTGCTGTCCGGCAGTATGCTTGATACTTTGACCACTCATCAGGTCATACTTGCGTTCTTTGCTAAAATTTCCACCAGGTATGTCTGTGGAATTGCCATAATAATTCCCAAAATCTAGCGCCTGTAAAACCGGTGATTCATGGTTAAGAACCATCAAACCTGCAAATTGAAACTCCTCACCTTCGAAGTTTACGACCAAAACATCATCATCCTGGATTTTGTACGCCTTGTTTTTGTTTACATCGCCAAGGTTATAGTCTAATAAAAATCCAGTCTTTAGTCCTTCAATATTTTGACTACCTGTATTGATCATACGGTATTCCAACACTAAATAATCCAGTTCTTTGTCGTGTTTCCATCCTAAAACCTTCTGCTCAATGGTTATTGGCAACTGTGACTCAATGCCATTGCCAACTTTATAGCTAAGTTGAATGTCTATATCTGCGAAATCGTTTTTGACAATTTTTGGTGCCTTAATGGATATAAAATCGTCGTTTTTATCAAAGCTGTTGATGTTGAAAATCGTATTGTCGGCCAAGGTAGTTCCTGAATTTCCCACCATAAAACCCAACCTGTCGGCTATTACCCTGCTTTTGTAGCGAAGCCCTTCGCCTAGAAAAGTCATATTGTTATAATAACCCAGATCGCCATCTATTGCTGTAGTAATTTCGGCATGGTTAGATTTTACCACAAAATATTCGCGGGTAGACCGAATCTCGAAATATTCAAAATCAGTATAGTTTTCACCAGCGAGATCAATTCTGAATGACAGTGTGGTTGCATAAGGCATTTCTTCAGAAACCAGAAATTTGAATTGTGGTTTGGTGGCCTTAAGTGTATCAAGTAAACCAAGCTGCCGGATTTGGTAATGATTATCAATCGTAGTAAGATAAGGCGAAATGCTGCTGATGGAAACTGAAACATTGCTGGCATCTGATAGGTAATTGATCCAATCGATGCTTAAACTCAAAGTATCGCCAGCAAATAATAAATTAGGTAATACTCCATCTGCTTGCACATTCTGTACCCTAATGGAGGGTTTTTCTACGACTAAAGCTTTATATATATTAAGACGGCCATGGCCTACCATACCAGGTAATGAAGCGTTTCTTCCAGACTCTAAGACATTGTCTGCTGATATACGTAGTTGCTCGGCTATTTGTCTGGCATTGTATTGAGGATACTGAGCCCTAAGCAGTGCCGCTGCCCCGGCAACCATTGGTGACGCAAAAGAAGATCCTGTAACATGGGTATAACCACCTCCCACATTGGTAGTAAGCAATGAATTGCCTGGCGCCATCAAACTCACATACTTACTGTACGAAGCCCATGCAGCATGTTGATCATATGCATCGCAGGCAGCTACGGAAACAACACCTGGAAATGAAGCCGGATAAAAATTAACCTCGCCGGCAGTATTTCCTGCGGCCGCTATTAATACAACATCAAGTTCATTTATCAGATAATCCACCATATTCCTTGCATAATTAGATCCGGTACCCGCCACACCCCAGGAAATATTAATTACTTTGGCACCTTGATGAGCAGCATATAATACACCGTCCCATTCATTTACAATTCTATTGAGATTATCACTCCATACTTTAACTGGCAAAATAGTGCTTTCGAAACCTACAGAGGCCATTCCCAAGGCATTGTTGGTGCTGGCACCTGCAAAACCTGCCACACGCGTTCCATGCCCGTGTGTATCACTTACGTTGTTGTTTTTGCTTGCGGTGTTCCATCCATAGTAGTTATCGATATAGCCATCTCCATCGCTGTCTTCCCCATCAATAGGATCATCCATGTTGACGGCAATGTTTTCTTTTAAATCAAGGTGGTTTAGATCTATTCCTGTATCTACAATGCCAATTATCACTTCGGGTTTGCCTTTTTGAAGTTTCCATGCTCTAAAGGCATCAATCTGCGCAAGATAAGGCTGCGATCCGCTGAGTGTATCCGCAAAAGGATCATTAGGATAATTTAACAGATCGACCTGATAAACCGGCTCAGCGTATTCAATAAAATCAAATTCCATAAGCTGTAGCAGCATGGATTCTGCATTAGTATTTTCTTGATGCGTCAAACGGAAAATTCTCTCAATGCCACTCTTTGTTTCGGCTGATCTGCTACCTGCACCAAGTAAAACAGATGGATCGTGCATAGGCTTAAGACTAGCTCCGGGAATGAGTTCGTAAATTGTTTGAAGAGGTGCCGGCTCAGAACTGCGTTGCGTTGATGATGGATTGAAACCAGATTTGAATTTTATAATAAATTGGCCGGGAATGATAAAGGCAGGATCGTAGGTCTGACTTTCCGTGCTTGTCGGCTGAGCAAGGGCAATACTTGCGTATTGCCCTGCTACTACCAACAAAACTACCAACCACTTCTCTAGATAACTAAAAATATGCCCTACCATTATGTCCTATTTAGCGTACTAAACAATCCCTCAATAAGTGGCATGTAAAAAAATATGTTTTCGGCCGGTGAATCAATTAAGTTTAACAAACTCATTTTTTGCACAAGCCTATTTTTCTTTATGCTTACAATATTTAATCAAGAAGTATCAGGATTACTATGGCAATTGAGGTAAAGGGAGTAATGAAATAGTTAGCGGGTAGTTATACTTAGGCAACGGCAGAGTCAAATCCGCAAAATAACTTTGTTAGAAATAATAAGGTTAAAAAATCAATTGTTTCCTTACATGGAAGTAGGCATCTGGAATAAATCTAATTTGTCTTTATAAAAATCCTATAAATTAAGCCAAAAAGAGCATTTTTAGTTTGAAAAGACTATTTCACTAGCTTTCGAGCATATATTACAAAATCGTAAGAATATTTGTTTTTTTCGTCTGGCTGATGTGATTCTCTGCGGCTTTCCTGCCATATATCAAGATCTACTTTAGGAAAATAAGTGTCTCCTTCAAAACTGTGGTGTATTTCAGTGATATACATTCGGTCTACCATTTCTATTGCCATCTTGTAAATTTCTCCGCCACCCAAAACAAATACCTCGTCAACATTTTGATTCTCTACATGTGCAAATGCCTCATCCAGGCTCTTTACAAGTGTGTGGTCATTTACCTTGTAATCGGGGTTGCGCGAGATGATCACATGTGGCCTACCGGGCAGTGGATTGCCAAAAGACTCAAAAGTTTTACGCCCCATAATGACCCAATGCCCCATGGTTGTTTTTTTAAAATACTTCAAATCACCGGGCAAGTGCCAGACCAATCCATTATCCTTTCCGATCACATTGTTGGCAGCTTTGGCTACCATGATAGATTTTATCATAATTTATTTCCTCTCAAAAAATCTTCTGTTGGCATTCTCTTTTTTCCGTCTGGTTGTAGTTCCAGTATTTCTACTAGCCCATCTGCCGCTTGCACCCTAATCCATGATTTATTATCGGTAATGAATTGACCTACTGGCAAATTTGTTGTTTCATCAGCTTTTTTCACTGCAAAAATTTTACATTTCATATCGCCAAGCTGCGTGTAGGCCGCAGGATAAGGTGCCATGCCACGAATAAAATTTCTAACAGAATCGCAAGATTGCTGCCATTGTATTTCACAATCCTCCTTAAATATTTTTGGTGCATGTTTAAGACCCTGTTCTTCAGATTGTTTCTTAAGCTGAAATTCATTTTCAGCTATCAAATTAAGTGTTTCTTTTACCAGATCCGCCCCTTTCATCATCAGCCTGTCGTACAATGTACCTGCGGTATCATCTTCATAAATAGGCTCAGTATCCTGTAAAATAATATTGCCAGTATCGATTTCATGTTGAATAAAAAAGGTTGTAACCCCCGTTTCCTTTTCGCCATTTATGACTGCCCAATTGATAGGTGCGGCTCCCCTATACTGCGGCAAGAGTGAAGCATGGAGATTAAAAGTACCATACTCAGGCATTGACCAAACCACCTCTGGCAACATTCTGAAAGCAACAACCACTTGCAGATTGGCATTAATGGCCTGCAACTCATCCAGAAAGGTGGGCGACTTGAGGTTAGTTGGTTGCAGTACTTGAATCCCATGAGACATAGCACATTCTTTCACCGGGGAATAGGCTAGTTTTTGCCCTCTGCCCTTCGGCTTATCGGGTGCAGTAATCACAGCTACCACTTTGTGATTACTTTTCAGGCAAGCTTCCAAACTTGCTACGGCAAATTCAGGCGTGCCCATAAATATTATTCTTAAATCTCTTTTCATTTTTGAGTTTAATCTCTAAAAAGCATTTTCGTAGGCTGGATTTGACCCGGCATTACTGCGGTTCTTTGTAAAGCAAATATTTTGACCTGATTTCATGGTACTTGTCAAGCCCGGGTTGCCAGCTAATTCTAATTTCATCTTCAGTTTTTCCATCTTTTATTTGCTTAACCAATACATCGTTTCCTGCCAGCAAATTGAAAAAGGAAGTGAAAAAATCTTCCTTTTTATTCCACTTAGCATAAAAATGAAGTAAAAATGACAAATCGAGTCGTTGCAGAAATTCGCCTTCACGAAGGTCTACGCCACAGCATTCTTTTTGTTCATGTGGTGGGTTTTTCGACATGCCAACGATGGATTTGGGAGTAAAACAAAAATCACCGAATGATGCATCAGGATAGCCAAGTATTTGAAATGGATATTGAGTGCCACGTCCAAGGCTCATTTTTGTGCCTTCGAAAAAGCATGTAGAAGGGTATAAATTAATAGATCGGTCATTTGGCAAATTTGGTGAAGGCTTCACGGGCAAGGAATATGGAAGCTTATGATGATAGTTTTGCATTGGAACCACTTCTAGTCTGCATTTCAGGCCACCAGCGAGCCAACCTTCTCCATTGATCATTAGTGCGAGTTCGGCCACTGTAAGTCCATGTACAACTGGTATGGGGTGCATGCCAACAAAAGAGGTGAATTTCATATTGAGAATTGGCCCATCTACATAATGACCGTTTGGATTGGGCCGGTCAAAAACAATGGCCAGCTTATGTTGCTCTGCACAAGTTTCCATCATGTAGTGCATGGTAGAAATGTAGGTGTAGAATCGCACTCCTACATCTTGTATATCGAAAATAAGTACATCAACATCGGCAACTGATGCTGCACTTGGCTTTTTGTTGCTTCCATATAGCGACACAATGGGCAATCCCGTTTCAACGTCCATAGTGCTTTCCACTTTTTCGCCAGCATCGGCAGTGCCTCTAAAGCCATGCTCTGGCGTAAATATTTTTACAACATTGACGCCCTTTTCTCTGAGAAAATCAACCAGATGTACATCGCCAAGCATACTGGTGTGGTTTACAACTAGACCAACACGCTTATTATCAAGCAAATGCAAGTACTTTTTGGTTTGTTCTGCGCCCATTACAATCTCTTCCTTTTCTTGCGGAGCAGAAGCCTGACAAGCCTGAATAAAAAAAAGTACTACAAAGCTGCATAAATAGATCGATGTTCTCATAGGATGTTTTTACTTTGCAAAAGTGACTTTATATATGTCTGGTGCAAAAGTAATTATTTTAGCACTAACCAGCATATAATTGCACATTTGGCTTTTTGATTCTGTTGATTATAATTTACAAACCTTGAATGCTGCTTATTTTATCTCAAAACGAATAACAAGTCGAAAAGTAAATTCCTTTTCTGGTGTTATACATGGTATTGCCATAGGCAGTGTGGGTGTAGGCCTGGCCATCATGATTATTTCTTTTCAAATTCTTGGAGGATTTAAAGAAAAAATATACAACAAAATGATCAGTTTTGGTGGGCATCTACAAGTCACAAAGTTTTCATTGAGTAGTTCTTATGAAGAAGATCCCATTTCGAATGAGACCCGTCTTGCTTACGATTACAAACAATTCGGATTTATAGATCACATCCAGCAGTTTGCACATAAAGCTGGTTTGCTTAAAGCCAATGATGAAGTACTTGGCGTGCTGATTAAAGGTGTAGACAAAAACTACGATTTCAGCCGCTTCAAAGAAAATATGATTGAAGGGCAATTTATACAGCATAACGACACAGCCGAATCGCGTGAAATCATCATTAGTAAGCGAATCGCTGATAAACTTGAGCTCAAACTTGGAGATGAACCTGTGATGTATTTTGTGCAACAACCTGTGCGTGCCAGGCGGCTAACTATTACTGGAATTTACGAAACAGGCATGGAAGATTTTGACGACCGTCTTATAATCGGCGATTTGCGCATGGTGCAGAGGCTAAATAATTGGCCAGATAGTCTAATTGGTGGTTTTGAAGTGTTCATCAAAAATTTTGACCAAATAGAGGAAGCGCACAACCAGCTTTACAACATAGTCGATTATGATCATTTTGTTGAGAAAATCAGTGATAAGTATGCGGAAATTTTTGACTGGCTTTCATTGCTTCCGCGTAATGTATTCATATTTCTTACCCTTACTTTTTTCGTAGCATGTTTTAATATTATTTCTATAATGCTGATCCTGATAATGGAACGCACACAGATGATCGGTGTACTAAAAGCCATTGGCGCATCAAATAGGGTTATCAGAAAAGTTTTTAGATACAATGGCATGCAATTAATCTTAAAAGGATTGCTGATTGGTAATGGCATCGGGATAGGATTTGGCGCGCTACAACATTATTTTAGAATCATTAAACTAGATGCCGATAATTATTATATGGACTATGTACCTATAATATGGCAATGGGAAATTATCGTGATGCTCAATATTGTGACTTTCTCAATTGTGAGCTTGGTGCTGTTTATTCCAACCTATATTATTTCAAGAATAAATCCAATTAAATCGATACGATTTGACTAAGTGGTAAAATTCAGTCTATAAACTATGTCATAAATCCAATTGAAATCTTTTAAACAATGTAGATCATTTTTGATCTCCTTAAAAAAACAATAAGCGAAGAAATTAGAAATTACCGGTTAAATGAACGATATCTCTTTGGATACATTTATTTGTAAAGTACAATCTTTATCTTTAGAACCACGCCAATAGATAAAAACTGATGATATTTGTTTGCCATAAAACATGTTTTTTATATTTTGGCGGCATGCAAAAATACGACATTCTCTGGAAAGCCATACTCGAAGACA
>DAIQNU010000170.1:0-7913 GCA_036788235.1 Cyclobacteriaceae bacterium | reverse complement strand
ACTAAATTTTTAAGTGAAACATTCGACTGATAACAATGATCCAAATATCTGGGGTAGGCCAATAATTAGTCGTAAGTTATCCGTATACTTTCGGTTGTAAACGGAAGTATACGGATAACGAACATTTGGCTGGATTGCCTCCGACTTTAGAAAAACCACATTTGTAGGTAGATTTTGTGGATTAGACGTTTTAAAGGCTGATTTCGAAGATTTATAGAAAAAGAATTGCAGTGGGCTTGAAGATACATTGGCTTCCAAAGTATGCTTTATCAATGGCTGGGATCAGTTTAAATTTGTAGTTTTAGTATCCGATTAAAGTGCAGCTAAATTGTGATTTAAATAGTGAGTAAAAGCACCCTTGTGCACAATAAAACCGAAAATGAATTCATGAAATTCAATCCCAACATACACAACCGAAGATCCATTCGATTAAAAGGCTACGATTATTCACAGGCAGGTTTGTATTTTATTACCATTTGTTGTCAGAATAGAATTTGTCGATTCGGGCATATTGAAAATCGGAAAATGATATTGAATGAATATGGGCAAATCGCCTATAATGATTGGGTAAAATTGGCAGAAAGGTATTCGAATTTTGAATTGGATGTTTTTCAAATAATGCCCAATCACATGCATGGCATCATTTTATTGACAACGCGTAGGGGCAGGGCTTGCCCCTGCCCTCTCGCCCCTGCCCTGAACCCTACCCCAAATAACGGGCAACCACATGGGATTGCCCCTACGGTGGGCGATATGATTGGGGCATATAAATCATTGGAAGCTGGCTAACGGATGTTTGGACATATACAAATCGAAAAATAAAATGATGGGTAAATTATGGCAACGCAACTTTTGGGATCACATTATTCGAAATGAACCATCCTATCAATCCATATCAGAATACATTATCACAAACCCAGCAAATTGGTCTGATGATAAATTTTTTAGGGAGTGAACAATGAAACGATATTGTATTATTTCGACAGGAAATAGAAGGTTTTCGACGACTAAAATCATCATAAAACAAAGGATATCAACTTTCCCGTCAAATGCCCCAAAGTTCAAATTAGAATTTCACGTTTTAGGATGATTTGATATCTTGTATGTCAGATACCTATTTTGTGAAATCAGACTATATAAAACGTAATAGAAATGAAAGACTTTTTTAAAGATATTTTTGAATACCATTTTCGCATCAATCAAAGATTGATTGAACAGCTCATCGAAATTGAAAATATATTACCCGATAGAACGCTCTCTCTCATTTCACATTCGATCAATGCTCAACAAATTTGGAATGCGAGAATAACAAATAAAGATAAGCTAGGCGTTCACCAAAAGCATACTCTACAGGAATGTAAGCGACTTGACCAAGATAATTATAGTGAAACACTTCACATATTGGATAATTATGAACTTGATAAAAAATTAACTTATACTACTTCAAAAGGCATTGTTTTCAATAGTTCAATACAGCAAATATTGTATCACATTGCCAATCATTTCAGTCATCACAGGGGGCAAATAGTTTCTGATATTAGACAAAGCGGAATTGATCCAATCATTACAGATTATATTTTTTATAAACGATAAAATTGTAGATTTGAAAGCCTAAAAATACTGCAACCAATTTTTTGATTAAAATAAAAGAGTAGGGCATTAATTACTTGGCAGCATGAGCCAATTCCGACATCACAGTGCTTGGAGAAGATTAATTCCAAGTTCTTGCATATTTAATATAATGTCTCTTTCTGCATTTTTCTTTCTCTGAAAATTTTAACCCAATGCCCACTAAGTATTATTCTACAGATTAAAAAAATACGATACAGAAAGTTACTTTCAATAAGTCTAAAGCATTACTTTTGAAGAAATGGAAGAATTACTATGGAATCAAATTTTTTACTACACGGCAAACTAACCGCTAAGCCAGGCCGCAGAGACGATCTGGCAGATATTTTAATTCAAGCTTCACAACTTGTATCTACCGCAAAAGGCAACAAACTGTATGTCATTGGCACAGAAGAAAATGATGCAAATTCTGTATATGTGACGGAAATTTGGGTTAATAAAGAAGACCATAGTAACTCACTCAAAGTTGAGGGCGTAAGGGAACTGATAATGAAAGCCATGCCTTTGCTTGACGGACAACCAACCAAAGGTCAGGAAATTGAAATTTTAGGTGGCACAGGTATTTAACCCATTATAAATCAGTTGCTTAAAAATAAGCTGCCAATCACTGCAAATTGAAATTAATCAAAATATGAGAAGAAAAGCATTATTACTAATGGCCACAATTGCCATGATTAGTTGCGATGATACTTCTGAGTCGATATTTCCTGCAATAAATACTTACCCGATGAACGTTGGTAATGAATGGATATATGACCGTCAGGTGATAATTAAAAAATTTGAAACTGCCACATCAACCCAAATAATCGGTATCGATACATTGAATTTTACGGTCAGAACATGGATTGAAAAGGATACTGTATTAAATGATACCATACGTGTAAAAATGTTTAAATCTGATGATGATGAGTACAATTTTAAGGCAATTAATTACTCTTTTATAGATAATGAAGGGCTGAAAAATTATGCATATGATTTTTCATCTGGATCTACCAGAGGTTTTGCAAGGACTACCGGTAATTATATACCTTCGATTGATTTCGACATCCACATGTCCATTAATGATGGTCAGCTAAGAACAGGTGAACTGATGTTTGAAGACAAACCTACGCTGAGTATTGCATTTCCACTAAACAGAAATTCGAAATGGACTTTTAGGCCTAGGGATGGACAGCCTGTACAGGTTGATAAAAAAGTAATAGGAATTGAAAGCCTAAACATAAATGGACAAAGATTCAATTGCTTTATTGTGGACAGACTATTTTCAAATAACCAAGCCTATGATGGTATAAAGTTTAAGGACTGGATATCAGAAATGGGATTAATAAAAAGTTCACTTTCATTACCACGATCGCCTGCATACAATGTGAATGCAGAAATTTTATTTTATGGAGAATCGACGGAAACTCTGACTTTGAAATCTTTAGAATTGAAATAAGAATTGCTTTAATAATAAACTAGTTTTATATTTGCCCCATAATGAAACATCTGGTGATTTTTGTATTGGTTATACTTGTGCTTTTACCTCCTATTACCAAGGTATGGGTAGCCATTTCATTCAAAATCAACCAAGAACAAATAGCCATGACACTTTGTGGTCAAAAAGAGGTGGTGAACAATACCTGCCAAGGTAAATGCTTCTTAAAAACACAAATGGCAATGGCAGAAGAAGAAGAGAAAAATCACTTGCCAATTAAACCACCTAAGGATATCCAACTTTTCTCACATAAAAACAATTTTGTTTCAACTTCGGTACAGGCATTTTTTTCTAAAAAAACCCGATCAACCTTTTATTCGCCTTATTTCCCTGAAGAAATTATTTTTTCTGCTTTTAAACCTCCCAAAGTTTAGTTAAGCTACATCATCCTTTGCATCATGTCCATTTATCAATGGCTTAAGCACTAGAACTTTATCTAAACTAATCAAACTAGAAATTCAGAGAAAAATGAAAAATCTATTTCTCGCTGCTATGCTATGTATAGCATTAGCGCCTATTTCCTATGCCCAACACACTGTGCAAGGTAAAATTACAGACAATCAAACCAATGAGCCGCTTCCTTATGTGTCAGTTATCATTTCTAATACACAAAAAGGAACTACAACCAATGATAAAGGTGAATTTACTTTAATGCAAAATGAGCCCATTACGCATATTTCAGTGTATTGCGTGGGTTACGAAAAGCAGGAAATCAACATAAAAGAATCTGACAAATACTTAAACATTACTTTAGTATCAAACACCATAAACATGAGTGAAGTAGTGGTGGTTGGACACAGCAATAATAGAAAGCTGATAGAAACAGCGGGTAGTATTGCATATTTAGGTCAAAAAGAAATTCAGCGATCCAATGACGTTTCTCTTAATCAATCACTAAATATTATACCTGGTGTGCGGATGGAGGAAAATGGCTATGGAGGAAGTACAAGAATTTCCATAAGGGGGAGCCAGTTGCGTTCACCCTGGGGTATTAGAAACATCAAAATGTATTGGAACGATCTGCCACTTACAGATCCTGCTGGAGGCACTTCTGCATTTAATGCCATTGATGTAGCAACTATAGGAAGCATAGAGGTGTTGAAAGGTCCGTCAGGCAGTATGTATGGTGCAGGCACAGGTGGCGTGATCAGCATTGCTAGTGAAAGAGCAAAGTTTGGCGACAGAGGTGTTAAACTTAGTCAAACCGTTGGTTCATTTGGTCTTCGAAGAACCATGATAAGTGCCAAATCTGTTTCGGCCAATGCCAATGTAAATGTTTCTTATGTGGATCAGGAATTGGATGGCTATAGAGACCATAATACAGTGAGCAAAAAAGTATTTAACCTAATGGCAAATTACTACCCAAGTGATAAACAAAGTATTGCTGTTTTTGCCTTTCAATCACAAAGTAATTTTGATTTGCCCGGTGCGCTCGACAGCGCTCAAGTGGCCAATAATCGAAGACAAGCCCATCCATTTGCTTCAACAGGCGACAACAGAGTAACCAACAACCGCAGTATGCTGGGCGTTTCGCAGCGATATGAAATAAGCGATAAATGGACCAACACAACGGGAATTTATGGCACTTTTAATAATATGGATCACCCATGGGGTAGCGGTGCCTTTTACAATGGATATTCAATTGCCAATAGTATGGGCTATGGCGCCAGAACCAGGTTCACCTATTCGCCCACTTTTGGTGCGGTGCAGGCTCGAATCAACTTTGGTGGCGAATACCAGTTTTCAAGTGAAGTAGAAAAGGAGTATGCCAATAATGACGGTAAGCCAGGAAATTTGCAAGCCGATTATGAATTTGCCTCAAAGCAGGGAATTGTCTTTGGGCAAGCAGAATTTGACTTACCTGCCAATTTCATTCTTACGCTTGGAGCGAGCATGAATTACACTAATTATAATTTTATTGACCGCGCCATTGTTGATAGTTTGGAGTCACGGTTGAAAACAGATTTTAAACCTACACTTGCACCACGTATAGGCTTAGTTAAAAAAATCACTGAACAAATGGCATTGCATGGCAGTGTAGGATATGGGTTTTCTCCACCTTCTACTTGGGAAATCCAAACACAGGCGGGCATCAACAGAAATCTAAATCCCGAATCGGGCATAAACTACGAAGTTGGATGGAGGGGCACCGCGCTGAAAAACAAGCTCAACTTCGATGTAAGTACATATGTGTTTCAATTGAGCAATGCCATTTTACCTAAGGTAAATGAAGCTCAGCAAACTTTTTTTGAAAATACAGGCTCAACGAATCAGTTTGGTATAGAAGCACTGATTTCGTATTTGGTTGTTAATGATGAGTCCAAAGCTATCTCTTTACTAAGGCCTTGGATTAGCTACACATTCAACGATTTCAAATTTATAGACTACAAAACTGAATCGTTCAGTTGGAGCGAATTTTCAGTAGTCACACAAGATTTTTCAGGGAATAGAATACCGGGCGTGGCACCTAATATTATAAATGTGGGTTTTGATCTTGAAACAAACTTTGGTTTCAACATGATTACAACCCTGAATTTTGTGGATGCCATGTACCTAAACAACGAAAATGCTAGACAGGTAAACGCCCACACTTTACTCGGCTCCAGATTGAGCTGGAGCAAGGTAATTAAAAAACACTACAGGCTGGAAATATTTGGCGGTATTGAAAATGCGCTCAATGCCGATTACAACATTTTTGTCAGCATCAACGGCTTTGGCGGACAATACTACAATCCGGGGCCTTCGACTAACTATTACAGTGGGTTGTCATTAAAATATTTATTCTGATAGCATGATTTTTAGCAAGCAAGTATTTATTGGTTTGGCCTGTGCAAGTATTTTGTTTTCCTGCACTCCGTCTGAACACATGACAGAGTCAGAAAACGGAATAGCAATCATTTCTGACCTCCATCGAAATGCGCATTCGACATATCTTACCAAAAATAATCACGGACAAGCGGTACTGGTTTGGACAGAACAAGACACTGCAAGCACAGAGGAAAAACATTTTTATTTTTCTATTTGGAATGATTCAACAGGACAATTTGCTGACAAAATAAAAATACCATTGCAACAAAATGCAGCACTTCATACGGAGGGAATGCCTAAAGTAGGTTTTAAAAATTCTGGGGATATCATTGCCATTTATGAAATAAAAGTTAAATCCGAATTTAACCCATATGCCGGTGAAATTCATTATATCGTCTCTGGTGACCATGGTAAAAGCTGGACTGAACCTCAGCTTGTGCATACTTCAAAAGCACCACACACGGGTCGCGCATTCTTTGATATGATTACACTTTCGGATGGCGAAATTGGCGTCAGTTGGCTTGGCGAATCACATCCTGATGGTGGTCGCCCGGTTTTATTTGCCAAGACTAATGCAGAGAACCTATTTATAAATGAAACCATTGTTGATTCCATGGCATGCGAATGTTGCCGAACGGCGATATATGCAGACCAATCGGGCTCTATCAGCATCGTTTACCGGGATATTATCAATGCATCCATAAGAGATATTTCTGTTTCTATTTCTGAGGATTATGGCAAATCATTTTCAAAACCTGTGTGCTTTAGCGGAGACGATTGGAACCTTGACGGCTGCCCGCATAACGGCCCCGATGTGATCAGCAATGGTGCCAACATATTTGCTTCCTGGTTTACAGGAGCGCGTGAAAGCGGTGTGTATTTTGCAAAATTGAACAAGCAAACTTTGAAGGCTGACAAAAGATTAATTTCTAAAAATGGAAGAAATATACAATTAGCCGAAGATGGGGGAAAGGTGATCATAGTATTTAATGAGTATTATCTTAAAAATGAAAAACGATATTCCACAATAAGGGCGGTGGTATATCCTGAAATGGCAAAAACTGAAATAAGTGGTGAAGCTGTATATGCGCACTCTCCGGTGGTTATTGCTTGTAATAATGGTAAAACAATTATCTCATGGATTGAAAAAATAAAGGGTGTGGAAGTAGTAAAATACAAAAACATATAAAAAAAGTTTAATTATGTTGGAGCTTTCCAGGTAAAAACTACATAAAAGTGCCTAGACAGCATAATTACAATTTCGCTGCTTAAACAATCTCCGTTTTAACCCAAAACATATAACAAAAGTGCCAAAAAACGCAAAAAACGAGGGTTGACATCGGGTTTATCATTCACTAGCTTTGAAAAATGGAAAATTTAAAGATTAATAAATTATTACTTTTTTGTGTGGTGCTGTCATTTGCAGCATGTTCTAATGACGATGAAGGCGCTGCTCTGCAAGTCTATACTATTGGAGATGTTGGGCCAGCGGGGGGCTACATTTTTTATGTAGATGAAGACGAGGATTTTGAAGACTGGACTTACCTTGAGGCTGCCGAACACAATGTACTTAATAACGCCGGAACGACCTCAAACAATTACGTCTGGGCGCTACCGAGATTATCGCCCTTTACCCGAGCGGCAATTGGAACTGGCCTGTCAAATACCCTTGCGATCGTCAATGCAGTTGAAGACCAATCGACACGTGCAGCCAATGCAGCAAATAATTTTGAAAGCAATGGTTACAACGATTGGTTTTTGCCATCGCGTAATGAACTGACTGCGTTATATAATGCCGCACCTGAAGATAAGTCAGAGTGGAAATTTGAAAGTAATAGTTATTGGAGTTCAACAGGTTCAGGAGTAGATTACACCTGGTGCCGCAGCTTTCCCGGTGGAAGTGAAACCGAATGGCGACAAGACTATAGTTTTTTCGTGCGTCCTATCAGGAGATTTTAATATTTTGTCTAACTATAAAAATCAACAAAGCCCAGGGTTT
>DAIQNU010000169.1:0-7977 GCA_036788235.1 Cyclobacteriaceae bacterium | reverse complement strand
CGTTCGAATACGCCGTCAAACAACAGGCAAAACGTTCAGCCTAGATCGGCTCCTAGCAATCGTCAAAGTGCACACCCAAACAGAAGCAGTACGCCTAGCCGAGCAACAACACCAAGCAGAAGTAGCTCACCAAATAGAGCAACGACTCCGAGTAGAAGTGGTGGTAGTAGAGGTGGCAGAGGCAATTAATAATTATTCAAAATAAATCGACTGCCTAAAGGCAAGTTTTATAAACCGGGTAGAATGACCAAACAGATAAGGGATATTCTACCCGGTTTTATATTTTCCAGGTTTAGGTAAATCATACAAAAAGACTAGTTTGCATAAAAGTGGCCAAGCTATTTAATTTGCAGCTTTTTATTATTTCTATGCTATACTACACACTCCCTTTTATTGCCGCAGTTACAGGTTGGGTCACAAATTACATGGCCATAAAAATGCTCTTTCATCCACGAAAAAAAATTAACCTATACCTATTTAGCATCCAGGGCATTTTTCCAAAACGTCAACACGTACTTGCTGAAAGGTTGGGGCATATGGTAGCTCGTGAGCTTTTTTCATTTGATGACATCAAAAAAAGATTTACATCTACAGAAACTGCTGAAGAGATCAATAAAATGCTCGATGAAAAAATTGAGGACTTTTTAGAGAATAAATTAAAAGCCAGTGTGCCTATGCTGGCTATGTTTATTGGTGATGAAGCCCGTAAAAAAATCAAAGAAAAACTGCATGAAGAATTCCAGCACCTTCTGCCAGAAATAATCGATCGATTTTCGAGTCGATTGGAAAAAGACATCGATATTGAGCAAATAGTTTTTCAGCGTGTTTCTGCATTTTCATCTGAAAAACTTGAAGAAATCCTTTTTTCTATCATGAAAAAAGAATTTAGGTTTATAGAAATTCTTGGGGGCTTACTAGGTTTTTTCATTGGCCTAATTCAGCTTCTGATTGTGAAATTGGCCTAATTGAAAATTATTTTTTCGTTGTTAGTCTGATTTTCAGTTTATTATCTTGTCGTGCTATTGATTTTCAATTCTCCATTCATTATTTTTAGAATCACGAAAAAATTTCTGTAATCAAGAACATTTTTTGTAAAGACGGTGTTTAAGAATAAAACTACTATATGGGATAAATTTTTACATGCATACAATTTTACTTATAATTAACTTGTTAATCCTTTTCCTATGAAAAAGAACTATCTGGCTATTTTTCTATTTTTACTGTTCGCTACTGCATGCATGCGGAATGAGTATATGGTAGAATCTGATTACAGTTACAGCGGCACTTTTAAGAAATACAAATCTTTTGATTTCATGACTGAGATTGGTGCTGTAAGAGAGAGCGATGAATTGCGCGGCACTATTGAAGACGCGATTAAGAGAAGAATGGAGCTGCAAGGCTATAAATTTGAAGATGCCAATCCTGATTTACTTGTATCTTTCAAAGTATTTAACGGAAACTTTAAATTCAATGGCTACAATCAACCAGAGATGGAAAGTTGGATGTCTTACGAAAAAGAAGATGAACAGTATTTGCCTGTGAGCTACAATATGTACGAAGGTACTATTATAGTCATATTGTGGGATAGGAAGAAAAGACGTGTCGTATGGCAAGGTTATGCAACAAGTATGTTTGGCAATCCTAATCAAAATGAAAAATACGTGCGGTGGGCAGTTAGATCCATTTTTGATCAATATAAAGTCTTTGGAAATGAAGCAATGTCTTCCAGGAGATTCAATTAACCACATTTCGAAAGTATAGGGTAAGGATTAAGAAATGTAAATAGTTATATAAAAAACCTTGGTTGGAATCATGTGATTTCGATCAAGGTTTTTTTGGTATAAAGATGGACTAAACATTATTTGAAAGTAGGATCTTTGTAGCAAGTTTCGGCAAAAATTCGTAGAATGTCCTTAGGATCATTTTCCAATTTTACATATAAACGATCAAAATATTTAAGTACTTTTTTTCTTTCTCTTTTTTTAAGTAATTCAAAATCACTTACCAAGCTATAAATAAGCTCCTTTTTATCAAGAAAAAATTCAAACTCTTTCAAGACAATGCTATCTTCCAGGCAATTTCCTTTAAAAACTCGTCTAGATTTCAACATACTGGTAGGTACACCTTCGGGTCTGGTATAAAATCCGTCAACCAGATCACTAAAATCAAAATCAAAAGGCACAGGAAAGGGAGGTTTCAGTGTATCTGTTTGCATAAGTACAGTATTGTGTTTGGAGGTAACATACCAATCTGAATTGCCAATGAGATATTGGAAAATTGACATACGTAGAACTATTTGCTCATCCAACATGGTTGGCGTATAGAATTTAGTAGTGATTTTAGCCCCTAGACGTTTAGCTAGTTGATCTTCCTCCTCAATCAAAAATCCATAATGTGTAAAAGCCAGTTTCATTTTACGCGTATCAAAATAATTGATCCGGGCAAGCCTTACCCTAAAACTCCGATCCTCCAACAAGTTATACGTGCGATATATTAAATATTCTTTGAGTACATATTTTTCAAGTTGGCATTGGGTTACAAGCTTTATTTTATCTTGACCATGAAAAAAAGTGCCTTTTGCCTGCTTTTTCTTGAAATTCAATCTTAATGGCGGGAATTTGCAATTCTCAGACTTCTTTCTAAAATTACCCCTAACTCGAATTTGTATATTATGGTTTTCTTCTATTTCACCTTCTACCTTATGAATCAATAGTGCATCGTATTGATCCACTTCTTGACCTCGGTCGTTAAGAACAGC
Source organism: Cyclobacteriaceae bacterium (assembly GCA_036788235.1). Classification (GTDB taxonomy): domain Bacteria; phylum Bacteroidota; class Bacteroidia; order Cytophagales; family Cyclobacteriaceae; genus JAFIEV01. The sequence goes on along the minus strand of DAIQNU010000169.1, from coordinate 5,219 downwards.
ATCCAGATCGAAATAAAGATCTAGTTCTATAACTTCATGTGATGAAAAGAGTGTGGCAGGGACAACAGCAGCTTGCTGAACGGATTGTGCATTTGCATGTGCTAATAAAACACAGGTAGATAAAATATAGTAAAAGAGTATATTAACTCTACCCATAAAATTGAAATTTAAATCATGCTTAGTGGCTTTTCTTGTCTTCCTTAGAAGACTTGCCAAAAATATTCAATAAGTCCACATTGACAAATCCAGCTACGAGACCTGCAATAATACAAACTACAATGATAAACATTTCAGCACCTGGTTGTAAAGGAGAATTCATGGCTATACTTTTTTTATGCAAAATTATGACAATAATTGACTTGTCAAACCAAAATCACATTAAAGCTACATGAATTTATAGCAGAAGAAAAATGAAATTAGCTGGGTGTTGATCATATTAATAGTAATCTTACTTAATCATCCATGCTTACACTAAGAAAAGTGGCAATACCGATACGAACCCCGAAATGGCTGTACCGGCCATTTTCAAAAGCTGCGCCAAATTCAAGTCTGAAAATTCTGAACAGATTGTCGAGTGAGTAGCCCAATTCCATATAATGCGGGCTCTTCTCTGTTTTTAGATAGTTGAAAAAGATGTTTTCTCTGACGCCTGAAAAACGTAATTCAGGTAACTTTGTAAGCAAGAACTTTCGAAACTGATAATGCGTAATGGCACTTACATAATTAGCTTGTGTGCTGTACAAGTAGTAGTCCATAAATCGGTAATTACTCACTGCCCCCATATTGGAAAAAATGGTCTGGTTGCCTCCAAAATGTTTGAAATCCATAAATCCCATGTTAGTGTTGTTAAGAAAACTACCTGCTGTAAGGTTGTAATCTAGCTTGCCAGATACACCAAAACGGTGCCCATGTTCGACACCTAACTCCAAATGATCAAAATCCACTTCGCTATCAACCACTCCGCTCAGGCCTTTTTTATATTTTACGCGGAGCAATGGCGCAGAAGAATTAATGGCAAATTGCCGGTCATTGTATTTTCCATATTTGAGTCCTGGGCGCCATCGCATTTCCACATCCAGCAGAGCTGCATTTGTCTGGGTGAATTCCGCAGCTTCCATTTCGAGATTTATAGGCACATTGCTGGTATATTCAACTTTGCTTGCATCTCTGAGACTGTATTCTGAATTATTTTCTAATAACCTTCTTTGCGCGTACTCTGCTCCAAATTTAAACGTCAGGCCTTCATTGAATTGCTTTAGATACCATAAATGCACAAAATCCTTCTCGTACAATTTCATGAAATTTTGTCGCATTACCAGTGAATAGGCAGAATTTACAAACTCAGTGATCGGATTGTCATCATTGAACTGATAAATAAAAGTACCTCCTTGTATGCCAAAGTGATTTATATTACTATTTATTTTTATTTCTTTATCAAAACCTAATCTGTAATATGCTTTCCTACTGGAAAATCCATAGCGGAACTCAGGTTTAAGGGTCGCATTTTTATGCAAAGTCGTTACACTATCGGCCAGTTTCTCCTTTCTATTCCATCGGAAAGAGAGCGCAGTCCCGGCATTAAAACCTTCTACGGTATTGAAATTATACCTAGAAAATGCAGGATGTATTCTAATACTTCTTCCTTTTCCAAAATGATACTGCCCGCCATTTAGTATGTCAATCGGATTAAATTTTTTCTTAACCTTGCTTTTCAATGAATCTTCATCGCTGGCTTTGGCCTGCTCTATAACGGCCAGGCTGTCGTCTCTTTGGTAACCTTGGATCTCTAAATTGGTCAATGGCATGGGTCTGATACTATCCCAATAATTCAATTCACGCTTTTTGGCCAGACTGTCCACCGAGTACAAACGCTCAGTAATGATTTCAGTATTCTTTTGTTCCTTAAGCGACTCCTTTTCATAAGCATTAATGAGCTTTCGAAAGTCCTTTCTGCTCATTTCTTCGGTATTGGCAAGTTGTGTTTGTGGGTTTTCCTGACGGATTTGGGCTATGGGTGGCGGTGCATCTTCAACCTTTTCATCGATTATGGTAGGTTTTATGATCAAATCGGCATTACGCTTTATTTCAAAATCGCGACAAGATGCCAGATACGTATAATCGCCAGAAAATCCAAAAAACTTGCCCCCGAATATGTAGGTATGGGTGGTTGGTAGCCAAACCTCCGGCTCAATCTGTGTATAGAGTTGATTTACATTTATCTTAAAGCCCATCAGGCTGTTATTGAGATTCAGACTATGAATGGCCCAAGAATCTTCTACTATAAATAGATCCCCATCAAATACAAACTCACCCTTTGATCTTGGTGTCACTTTTATTTTATTGATAAGAACCCCTTCTTCCATAAAATAGCCCATATAGGTAAAGGAATAATAGGCAAATGCCGCTTTAGAAAGTGGTGAGATAGCCTGATTGATTTTATCATCATAAAAGCTAGCCCCAATATATGGTGCTGGCGAAGTAGCATTATTCTCTCCATTAGTTCTTATGTTGATGACTTTCTCCTCGACCTTATTGGGCTGCGAAACGGTAATTCGCGAAACTGATTCTGAAGTATAGGCTTCATTGAGGTTGAGTCCCTCCTCTTTAAGCTTTTTCTTCATAAAAAATGGTGCATTGGTAAGCTTTCCAGTTCCTTTTATATACACAGTCATAGAATATTCATCGAGCTGTAGCCGGTGATATTTTGCTTTGGCAATAGCTTTGCGCATAATGGTAGCTGCGGGATCTTCTTTACCCGATGTAACTGTTATTTCTTTTAATGTATAAACCTGAGCTTCTAACTGAACATCCAGCTGCAGCCACTCATCAGAAATCTCAACTGGCACTACCTTACTGGCATAGCCCATATATTGAAAAACTACATCATAATGACCAGGATTCAATGGATAAGCATATTCACCAAGATTGTTTGAGGGCACACCGTCGCCCAGATTTCTGATGACTACCGAAGCGAAAGGCAAACTTTCACCATCAATGTCAGTAATTTTACCACGAATACCCTGCCCAATGAGCTGCCCTTGCACTGTAAGTATGCAAACAAATAGAAGTAGATATTTCATTGAGCCTAATATTTTTCTTTTAAAGAACTGTTAAATACACGGCAAAGTATAGAAATTCTTTTCGAGTGGCAGATATTTTATTTTCAGTGCGGATTTTAAAGGATTAACATGATATCAATGCAATGGTAATTTTGATCTACAAATAATTAGTACATTTTTCGAAGTGTGTCTAATCCTAAAAAATTTTAGACTTCCTTCTCGTAATTTAGTTTATGTGAATTTCATTACTCACATAATTGAAGGATCATTTAACTAAACCGAAACATTACGAACGCTTGTTGGATAAAATTGATAACTGCTACATTGGACTCAATCTTATAACAAAACTAAGTTCATTGACGGAAATACGATTGACTCTAGGGTTTTAATTTAATAGACTGGCTCAAGGCATGACATTTCTAAGTAAATGCAACATTTGCACCTTTATTTTTTACTTTAGTTTCACAATTAACACACTCATTGTACCAGCCCATGGTGATGCAAAGCCTTCCCAATTAGACCATTTCTGCTCGCCTTTTTCTATGTATTCACCTGTAAAAGGATTGAACCAAGTGACTTCCATAATTTCATTTTCAGGCTTAGGCAAAACCGTGCTAATAAATTCACAACGCTCTGGTATCAAGTACATAAACAAATCTTTACCATTGGTAAGGGGTAAACCGCCGGTAGAAAGATTATCCAGTCCTTGTTTATCATTAGTTGTGAACTTCTGAGCTACAGGGTACAGTTCATTATAATTATATCTGGTAAATAATTGCGACAAGTGTTTGTAATAGTCGAACCGTGGTGCATCGAAAGTATGTTCCGGATTAAAAGGATCATAAATGACAATGTTCCATGATGTGTTTTGCCAATAGTAAGATGAATAGACTCCGGCAAAAACGCATTCATAGTTCCTAATTAGACATGTTTCAGGGTTGGTGTAATTTCCTTCAAAAGACTTGTAAGGACCAACTTCATAACCACCATGTTCGATGTTTACAATGGGCTTTTTATGATGGCGCTCTCGTGCTAGTAGCGAATGATCATAGATATTTGGTCGCCAGTTTTGGATAGAAATATAGTCAACCCGATCGGCTTCACGCGAGCAATATTCATAGTCATGTACACTTACTAATCGTTTGTAAGCATCCTGTGTTCTTATGCGATCAATTCGCTCATTGATATAAGGTATATCGCAACGACCATAGTCAAGTGCTTCTTTTGAGACATCCCACCAGACATTAGAATAAGCCTGATATCTGCTAATCACATAGTCAAAATACCTGTTATCGTCTTTAGAATACATTTGAGGCCAATTGACTTTTTTATTCCAAACATAAATCATTACATGAGCAATAATACCCTCATTATCAAGATGTTGAATCACCTTATCGAAATGCTTGAAAAAGTCTGTATTTAAGGTGCTGAAATCAGGATTTTCGTTGGTTCCTTTAAAGGGCGTATAATTTGGCCTTCTATATTCATATTTATCAGGCGCTTTGTCGGTATGCCAGCCTACATCGTAAGCGTATACGTTCATTACTACCTGATTAAAACCATTATTTTTTACATCCTCAATAATTTGTTTGGTTCGAGGCAAGCCAGTTGGTTTGTCATAATCTAATGCAAATAACCAATCGAGCTCGAATGCCAAACAGAAATAGGGGCTACCATCTTCATAGATAAAATGTTGGGGTTTTTCCGGGTCTATAATTACAGATCCTTTTCGTTTCGGATTTGGGTTCTTTACTACTGTGACGTTGCCTTTTTGACCTGCCAGTTTATCATGGCTTGCGTAAGTCTCAAAACTCCAGTTTCCTGATTTACTGGCCGAAAACCTAATAACCCATTCATTATCACCATTATGAAATCCAGGCATTTTCAAACTCTGATTGTCTGGCCCTTTAAAAACAGCACCAAAAACAACATCAAATGGATTGCCTGAAGGAATTTTATTTAATTTAAAAGAAATGTCAATAACCTCCCATTGTTCCACTTTTACTACAGAATTGTTGGCAAAGGATCTTTTATGAGACTGTGCTATATTTACCCCAACGTTGAATGTAGTAACTAAGAAGAAGGAAAAAATGAATTTTGCTGTATTCATATCTATTTTTTCTTTAGTAAACTGAAAATAAAACCCAAATTCATTTAATC
>DAIQNU010000168.1:0-7981 GCA_036788235.1 Cyclobacteriaceae bacterium | reverse complement strand
TTCAAGGTGTTGGTAGTAGTGGTGACTACCCTTGATTCTCTTGAGCTCAAAACCCTGCTTTTCTCGTAATCTACAGAGTTCTAGTAATAATTGCAAGCAACCTAAGAGTAAGATTTTTATGATCTAAATTGCTATATATTAAGATATGTTTTTAGTTTATGTCTGCAAAAAGGGATTAAATTCGTACCCTTTGTGAGACAAATACTTAAATGGCAAAGCAATACGGATATTTAGAAGAATTTATAGTTGAGTTACGCTCCACGCCCTGTTTCGTGTCCCCACGAAACGGGGCGAAGGAAGGGTAGGTAATATGAATTTTAAAGGTGTAAAAGTTCCATAATAGGAACATGCTTTAAGGTTCATGGAGAGACATCAAACAAGATAAGGTACATTTAAATCACCAAGTATCATTTTCAACTAATTCAGTACAAAAGCATGCGCCAGCATTTTTTACATGTCAATGGCTATAGTTTCATTTTTTTTGATCAGGTGGATCTGTGGCAGGGGTTTCTTTAATGTCTTTATGGCTTCATAGACTAAGCTGCTGTTTTTGGCTTCTATAACCAGATGTTTCAGCGTAGGGCGGAGTAAAATCTCCTGCATACAATCATGATCAGCCGTTTTGACCAGGTAGATAAAAGGCAATTCATTTGGGAGTCCTTGTATATGAAATGGGCTACATTGCTGTGCTTGCAACACATTTATATTTTGAGCAGAAAATGCAATCAAGTTTAATTCATTGCTAACAGGCGGCTCAAGTTTGTTGCTGAAACTTGATGGAAGTTGCCTCATATTATCAATATCAACCGCATTATTACCCGATAAAATCTGAAGCTTGTATTGATTATTTGAATCCAGCGCTATTTGCAATTCAATCTTATGAGCTTTAGTGTATTGTTTCGATATAAGAATTCCACTCCACAAAATGGCAAAAACCAATGCCATTTTTAGCCAGTTAATGGCAAGGCTATGGATATAGACAATAGCGGTTATCAGCAGGCCATATAATGCTATAACTTGCCAAAAAGTCAAATCAAAATGATTGATGGTGGCATAGGGCAGCTTTTCTATGGAAATGACTAGATGGTTTAAAACTGCAATAACCCAATCAAGTACGTACCCCAAACTACCAGCAAGGTAGGGGAGGGTGCCCGTACTGGCAATCACTATGCCACCCACCAACATAATGGCTGCCGCTGGAATTGCGACAATATTGGTGGCCAGTGCATAGGTTGGCAATTGGTCGAAATAGTATAGAGAAACTGGCAATGTACCTATCTGAGCTCCTATGGAAACACAGGTAATTTTCCAGAAATAGTCAAGGATTTTTGATTTTATATAAACCAGGTCATACAAGGGCTTAAAAAGTGTGACAATGCCCAGCACAGCCATATACGAAAGCTGAAAACTGACAGTGGCCAACATAAAAGGGTCTATTAGCAAGGTGAAAGTGGCCGAAGCAGCCAAGGTATTATAAATATTGGTGCTTCTTCCAGTGAGTTTGGCCACAGTTATAAAGCTAAACATAATTGAAGCCCTGATAACGGAGGCCGAAAAACCTGTGAGCGCTGCATAAAACCAGATGATTCCAAGAACAATCATGGCCTTGGCAAATTGAGATCTCCTGCTCTTACCAAGCGGATTTAAAATACTGATAATGAGTAAATAAAGGATTCCAACATGCAAACCGGAAACTGCCAAAATATGCATGGCACCGGCAGATGCATAGGCATTTTTAAGCCCGGCATCCATAGAGCTACGATCGCCAAGAAGCATGGCCGCTACAATATCCGCTGCATTGGCAGATTGAATGTGAGTTCTTAATTGTTTCGAAAAGTGATTTCTAAGGGCATAAATGTAATGCCAAAAGCCTTCATTTTTTGTTTTGACCCAGTTTTGGTCAGCATAGTGCTGATGGTAGATGTTTTGCCAGCGCGAGTAAGTTTTAAAATCAAATTGTTTTTTGTTCAGTGGTGGTCTGATTTGTTCAGGAAAGCCCTTAATAATTATTTTAGAGCCAGAATTTAGTAAGGTATCAAGGTCAGTCACCATTAACCAAATATTGCCACTCGTCTTAAACCAACCTTTTTCTGTGATTACCGATGTTACGCTGGCTTTATATCTTTTATGGTTGGTGTTGCTACTGAGCTGATTATGTAAAACAGCTTCATACGCATAACCAGTATCTGAATATTTTGAATAGTGCATTGTTTGGTTAAGGCCATCGTGAATGAAGGCGAGGCTAAAACCTCCCAAAATAAATATTGCAAAAGAGATTATCGGTTTCCAGAGATTTTGATAATTGTAGACAATGTACTTCGAGCTTACGCACAAGAAAGTGTAAAAAGTACATAATAAACCTATGGCAAGATGTGCCATAATTGGTGAAATTGCATTTTCTATATAAAAAATTACGCCTAATGACAGGCACAAAATAACCCTTATGAAGGGATGTTTAGTCCAATAGAACATGGGCTAATGATATTAAATGCATTAAAAAACTGCCCCTAATCTATAAAAAATCGCATAAATTCAAAAGAAAAAGTAAGGTGCTCTCCAAAACACTTAATGCCACATTAAACAAAAATTTTGTTAGCTTAGTCAGATAGAAAAAAAGCTAAAATCGTACGCTAATGATCGGGAATAAATGCTATAATTTGCAAAATATTTAGTCCTCTTACAATTGCAATTTTAAATAATGGAATGGAAAGCCCAACAATCCCTGCTTGACACCTTTGATGCAGGTTTTTGTATTGCAAACGCACATGGTGAAATCTTATTTGCCAACAAATCTTTGTTACAGCATGCAGGGCTAGACAAAACTGCAATAAATGATTTGAAAATTAATGACCTGGTGGGTTCTAATGGAACAGATGATGTTTCTAAGGAGCTATTTGAGCATGCCATGCAAGGTTTCCCATTTGTAAAAAACATTCTTTTCAACAGTAAAACAGATGTTCGATCGGCTAGAGTGTCCGCCAAAATCGTTGACAATTCGGAGTTCGCAAATCGGTTTTTAATAAGGTTCGATTTTACCAATTCAGAGCAAGGCATATATGACGGTAATTATGATTTGTATCGCATATTATCAGAAAATGCTTATGACATAAATATTATTTTACACAAAGATCGACTTACCTACATAAGCCCTTCCGTTCATGATTTTTTGGGATATCCATCCGTGGATTTCGCCGCACTGGAAAATTGGATTGACATAGTTCATCCTGACGATAAAACTAATTTTGCAGAAAAGGTTCAGCGACTCAATGACGGTAAAGTAAATGAAGATTCTTTTGAATGCCGTATCAGGCATAGTAATGGACAATTTCGCTGGTTCGAAAACAAAGGTCGCATTGAAGATCAGTTTAAAGGCGGGAGAATGGTTATCCTAACGTCCATGGATATAACTCAAAGAGTTGAAGCAGAGGAAATGCTTGCCAGACAAAAAGAATTTGTAGAAATAATTTTCGACTCTACCCCCAATCTTTTTCATGTAAAAGATGCCGAAGGACATATTGTGTACTGTAACAGGGCATTTGCTGACTTGGTTGGGCATGACAAGGAAACTATATATGAACAAGGGGCGGCACTTTTTACCAACTTAAGCAATAAAAGCGGGAACTATGCCGAAATGGAACAAAATGTACTCAGCAGAAATGAAGAGCTGCTCATTGAGGAAGAAATTGAGTCGAAGGATGGACTAATCAACTACTATCAAACGCATAAAAAACCCTTTTTTACAAAAGATGGCCAGGCTTTTTTATTGAGTATTTCTACCAATGTAAGCAAGCTGAAATATTATCAAAAAGAAAGTCAAAAGGCATTGAAAGCGCGTACAGATTTCTTTTCAGTGATGAGCCATGAGATTCGGACACCACTTAATGCTCTAATGGGTATGACCGAACTGCTGATCAAACGTAAGCCTAGAAAGGATCAATTCAAACTATTGCAAACCGTACATTTTTCCTCACGTAGTCTAATTTCACTCGTCAATGATGTACTCGATTTCTCAAAAATTGAGGCCGGTAAGCTTGAGTTAGAAATGATTAACCTAAATCTGCATGAATTACTTGATCACATTAGGCTGAGCCATCGACCTAAAGCTATGGCAAAGAAAATTGATATAACCTTTAATATTTCAAAAGATATACCTGTAATTGTTAAAGGAGATTCAATTAAAATTAGCCAGATTTTCAATAACCTGATCAGCAATGCAATAAAATTTACTGAAAGAGGTGGAATAGAATTGAAGGCAGAATTACAAAAAGAAACTGAAGATCAATTATTTATCGATTTTTCTGTGGCCGATTCGGGCATAGGTATTCCAACAGATAAACAAGATGAAATATTTAAGCCTTTTCAACAGGCTGCAAAAAGTACCAGCAGATTATATGGTGGTACTGGGCTAGGGTTGTCAATTGTTAAAAATCTCGTTGAGTTACATGAAGGTACCATAGAAGTAGAAAGTGAAGTAAATGTGGGCACGGTTTTTAAAATTGTGTTGCCACTAGGCAAAGCCGACCAGACCAAGATGGAAGATATGTTTGCTGTTTCGGTAAAAGGCGTTCGGTGGAATATGGACATTGACGTACTCTACGTTGAAGATGTGACTACCAACCAGTTTTTGATCGAAGAGATATTGAGTGAATGGGGTGTTCGGGTCGAAATTGCATCAGATGGTTATGAGGCACTCAGGAAAATCGAAAATAGAAATTATGATTTGATACTAATGGACATTCAGATGCCAGGTATCGATGGTTATGAAACCTCACAGCGTATCAGAAAGAAAAAGGGCGCCTATTTTAAGGAAGTTCCAATAATTGCACTTACGGCTAGCACCTCAGATGAGGCTCGGGATCGTATGCAAAAAGCTGGAATTGAAGATTATATTTTTAAGCCCATTAATATTGACTTGCTTCGTGACAAAATAGCCAAAAGCACTGGCATAGAACTGTATCCTGAACTGGACGAACTGATTGATGCGAAAGCAGATGAAAATGATAAAAATGATCTTCGGGTAAATTTTGATGAAACCGATAAGTTGTTTCTCGAAAATATCGTCAGATATCAGGATTTTCTTCGAAAAACAATTGAAGAATTCGAGGTAAACCTAGAGCAGGTTATAGCTGCCATCCGGCAATCAGATTATAATTCAATCCGACAAATATCGCATCGAATGAAAAGCATCATACATACGCTCAGGCTATTTGAATTGGACGCATGTATGGCTGAGGTAAAAGAAAAACTGAAAAAATCTGAATTGCTCGAAGGTGAAAAAAAGGAATTGGTTAAAAAAGCAAGGCTACAATTCGATGCCGTAAGAGACCAGTTTATTCATAAACTTTCTTCGCTCAAGTGGATGGATTTTGGCACCGAAGATTAGCAATCCAATCTATTATACTAAGTTTATTTTATCATTTTATAATGCATAATACCGCATTCATCAAATTGATCGCCTAAAGCTTTAAAACCAAATTTGCTATATAGCCCCACTGCATTAACCTGCGCATGCAAATAAAGCCTTTTATTAGCTTCTCTTGCTTCGATATCTTCTAATATGGCCACCATTAGGGCACTACCAATGCCGAGTCCACGATGCGATTTTAGTACAGCAAAACGTTCCAGTTTTACGCCTGCTTCGGTTATGCGCCATCGTGCAGTGCCACAAGGCAAGTTATGTGTGTCATAAGCAATAAAATGCCTTGACTGGGACTCGTATTCATCGAGCTCATCGGCTTCCGGCACACCTTGCTCCAGTACAAAAACTTCATTTCGAATGGCAAATGCTTCCTGTAGCCTTGCCTGATCCTCAACCAAGGCTACTCGGGTGTTTTCCAACTGCTTTCCCATTTTCTACCACTATGTTTATCGTAGGCCTTAATGATGTCCTTAACAATTTTATGTCGCACTACATCGCGATCATCCAGATCGACAAAACCGATGCCTTTGATACCACGGAGTATGGTTACTGCGTCGTCAAGTCCCGATTTTTGATTTCTGGGAAGATCTACTTGTGTACGGTCACCGTTTATAATCATTTTTGAGTCTGGCCCTAGTCTGGTGAGAAACATCTTGATCTGCATGGTAGTTGTGTTTTGAGCTTCATCCAGCAAGACAAAAGCACTGTTGAGTGTGCGACCGCGCATATAGGCCAAAGGAGCTATTTCAATCACCCTATTTTCGCGGTAGTATTTCAACTTTTCGGCAGGTACCATATCGTCTAGCGCATCATAAATGGGCCGCAAATAAGGATCTATTTTTTCTTTAAGATCGCCTGGCAAAAAGCCAAGATTTTCACCGGCCTCAACAGCCGGTCGCGTAATGATAATTTTTTTGATTTCTTTGTTTTTCAAGGCTTTTACAGCCATGGCAACAGATAGATAGGTTTTCCCGGTTCCGGCAGGTCCTAGGGCAAAAGTCACGTCATTGTTTTTAACTGCATCTACCAGCTGTTGTTGGTTGCTGGTTTTAGGTCTTATCACAACACCTTTAGTTCCATAAATAAGCACATCATCCCGGTCTAAATCTACCACGGAGCCTTCTTCTGCCAGATAGGTCTTGACATTTTCATGACTGATGCTTCCAAACTTATGGTAGTGGTCGATTAGTGAATTTAAGATGTCATTGATTTTTAAAATCTCCGTACCATTGCCCTTAATGCGAATTTCATTTCCCCTTGAAATGATTTTTGTTTTTGGAAAGGCAGAGGCTACCTCCTTGATGTTGGTATTATCGACTCCAAAGAAGTCAACAAGCGAAACATTTTCCAGCGTTATGATTTTTTCTACCAAATGTTTTATTAATTAAGGTATGTATGAATTGGATTGTTTAATTGTTTTTAATTTGCAATTTCAAATTTAGGTAATAATTTATTTTTCAGTATGGCTATTGTCACATTTATGTCTGATTTCGGAACAACTGATCATTATGTGGCCGCTGTTAAAGCGAAAATTCTAAGTGTAAACCCAAGTGTAAACATTGTTGATATAAGCCATTATATAGATGCACATAACCTTGCACATGCTGCATATGTTTTAGGATCCTGTTTTAGGATGTTTCCTAAGGGGACAGTGCATCTTGCAGCTGTAGACTCTGTGAGTAACAGGTCGGAGCGTTATATTGCGGTAAATCTTGAGGGACATTTTTTTATTGGTTGCGATAATGGTCTGTTTGGCCTTATCAGTGAGAAGGAGCCTGCATTTATTGCAGAACTTTTAAACCAGAGTGGCGAAGTGTTCACTTTTCCTGCAAGAGACATTATGGCCAAGGCAGCTGCTCTACTCGCTAGTGGCTCTAATCTTGACGATGTGGGTAAGTTTAGCAAAGAGTATCAGCGATTGATAGGGCGAAAACCCAAGGCCACGAAAAAGCAAATTTCAGGACATGTAATCAGGGTTGATCACTATGGTAATTTGATAACCAATATTGATGGAGAGGTTTTTAACACGCTGAGCAAAGAGAAAAAATACTCCGTATGCTTCGCTAGAGAAAAAGTCAGGAAAGTAAATAAGAATTTCAGTGAAGTAGAATCAGGCGATTGTTTTGTGCTATTCAATAGCGGGGGCTTACTCGAAATAGGGATAAATAAAGGAAACGCTGCTGAGTTGCTAGGCCTAAGGTATGATAGTCCGGTCAATATAATTTTTGATGAGGAAAATGTTTGAGCCGATTGGTGAACGGCAATACGAATGAAAAAATTAAAATCAGTGCCAAATCGCTTATCACTATTTGGCACTGGTCTTTAACTTAACTATCAATTAGTTCCAAAATCGACCGTAGGTGCATTTTGTGCGCCTTGATCGGCTTGAAAGGCCACTTTGTTGTCAAAATTAAACATCCCTGCCAACATGTTGTTGGGGAACTGCCTTTTGTAAGTGTTAAATCGCTTTACTTGCTCATTGTATCGGTCGCGAGCTACTGCAATCCGGTTTTCTGTGCCCTCCAGCTGTGCCTGCAATTCCAGAAAGTTCTGATTTGATTT
>DAIQNU010000167.1:7507-7999 GCA_036788235.1 Cyclobacteriaceae bacterium | reverse complement strand
TTAGATGAATTTCGCTGGTGAACCAATGCCGGCGCGTTTCGATAAATTCGAGCTGATGCAAGCCCGTACGCTCTTCTTTCCATCCTTCACCCTCAGCAATAAACTCAACCTTATTTACTAAGTTTTCTTGCACCCATTGTGTGGTTCGATCCCACTGAAGTACATTTTTTCCGTGCTCTATATTGATGGGTCGAGGTTTACCATCAAGCCCCAATCTACCCCAGTCCCATAGCTTAAATGTGAAAATATAAGGCGTAGCGCTTATTTCTAACACCATACTTTCTTTGCCCGAGCAGTGTATGGTGCCGGCTGGTATGAGTACATGATCGTGTTTTTTTACAGGAATGGTATTGACAAATTTTTCAGCATTGAAATCCACATTACCTTCCTGAGCGGCTTTTAGTTCTTGAAAAAAGGCTTCTGGCTTTGCGCCATCTTGGCTTCCAGCGATTTCTGCTCACTTGCTTTCAGATAAAAACTCACCGCCTGGCT
>DAIQNU010000167.1:0-7497 GCA_036788235.1 Cyclobacteriaceae bacterium | reverse complement strand
GCATCTTCTTCAACATCCATCATATAATAGCTTTCATCTTGGGTATAATGCATCCCAAATTTTTCTTGAATGTAGCCTGTTAGAGGATGCACCTGCAAGCTAAGATTGCCTCCTTGCATAGTGTCGAGAAAGTCGAAGCGAATAGGAAATTCATCGCCAAAACGAGCATATACTGGTCCACCCATTAAGTCAATAGGATGTTGAAAAACAAGATTGATGGCTGGTGTTTCAATAATATCCTCTCCAAATTTAAGCAGCAAGCTGTTTTCTTCTGGCACGCAATTGAAGCACCAGGCATAATTGACCGGCTCTGGATCTAGCTGACATACTTCTTTCATCCATTGACCTCCCCAAGGGCCCGGGTCAAAAAATGGCACCAAACTAAAAGGCCGCTGACTGGTTTGCTCCAGCCCTGAACGCAGCGCTTTTCCTTCGACCATTTTAGGTTGGTTTTCTTTATTGGTATCCAACACAAAATCAATGCGGTTAAATATTTGCTTTTTCAGGCGATCACACACCCGCCAATCCACAAAAAAACCTTGCTTGTAGAGCAGCATCCAATCCGATTGATCCCGATTTTTAACGCCCAGATTATCTACCAAATGACGTCGCATTCTTAGCTGGATCTCCCAGCGAGCCATGTCCGCATAAATCAACAAGGTTGGCTCGGGAAAAAGCCAGGCAGCTCCGGAGCCATAAATAATGTAAACACCGTCTTTATTCTGATTTATTTCAGTCCTGAGCGCATTTGATTTTACCTCATCGAAAAAGGCATCTATGGTCAGGCGGGTCATATATCCAAAAATGCGATCGTCAGTCACATCCTGAAAAACTATTTTTTCAATGTCTTCAGGCGCTTGCATATAATCTTCGGTCGTGATGAATCGATCACAATGCAGTTTTTGACCTAACTGGGCTATGAGCTCTTCATGAATCACCCCTTGGTATGTTTCAATCACAATAATTTTCTTTTGGCCAGTGCATTGTTTTATGGTCGTGTTAATCTTGTCAATAATAGCTTTCCAACCGTTTTCTACCTTGGTATGTACATCCTGCACCACTACAAATGGGGCATTGTTGAATTTTGAAGGCTTGTTTAAATATCTTTTTTTACTATTCATATCTGTGCAATTCTAAGATCATTTTCTATTTCTTATTTATTCAAAACCGCTGACCTGACTTTGGTGAAAAATTGCGGTTGTTTCTAATTATGGCTTTTTCAGCAATTGAGATCGCACCAAGTAATCGGCGCCGTACAAGGCTGCAGTATTCAGATGCTCGGCCACCAGCAATTTCACTTGACCCCAGGGTGTCCAAGCTTGTTCTTGAACTTTTTGACGCAATGGAGGCAATATTTTATCGGCACTTTGCATGATTCCCCCTGAGAGTATCACCTTCTCCGGGTCATAGGCATGAATCATGTTGATGATACATGCCGACCAAACCGAATAACAATGGACCAACACTTCCTGACTCAGTTTGTCACCATTCTCTGCATGCTTAAAAAGCGCTTCAAAATCGAGCGTTTCTTCATTGGAAATAGTGCTCTTGGTAAAATCTGGACTTTCTCTTAGCAAAGTAGGCAGTCGCCAGGTGGATGCCTCGGCCTCCACACATCCTATATTTCCACAGGTGCAAGTATGGCCTTGGTGGTTGATAATGAAATGTCCGCCCAAATTACCTGCCTGAAAATGCTTGCCTTTCAAAAGTTGTCCTTCGATGACCACAGCAGAACCTACGCCGGTACCAAATGTCAACATCACGAGATTGTCGCAACCGAGGCCTACTCCATGTTGCCATTCGCCCAGCAGCGCCATCCGGGCATCATTTTCTAAAAAAATTGGACAATTCCATTGTTGCCGTGCCCAGCTTTTCAAATCAGTTTGAGGACCATCGTCATATTTTTGATTGGTAGAAATAATGGTATGCCGCTTGGAATCGACCAAGCCAGCAAATGAAAAACCAATACCTAGCAGGTCGGATTTTTTCAGATTTGATTTCTGCAACAGCAGCCAAATGGCCGCATCTAAACCAGGCAAATTAGCCGCCACCCCTTGCGCGGATTTGGCAGGCAAGGTTATGAGATCCAAGATTTCACCGTTTTTCAGCAATCCGATTTTAATAATGGTGCCACCCAAATCTATGGCTATACTTACCGACATAGGCTTAGCTTTTTATGAGTTCCTTTTCTATTTCTTCCAGCGACTTACCCTTGGTTTCGGGCACATATTTATACACATAGAGCAGGCAAGCCAGACAAATAATCGCAAAAATTAAGAAGGTTATTCCGCCACTCAGTCGCTCCAGCATAACCGGAAAAGCAATAGTGACAATGGTGCAAGCAACCCAAAGTGAAACAATGCCCACCGACATACCTAGGCTACGAAGGCGATTGGGGAATATTTCTGCAATGACTACCCATAGTGTTGGCCCGAGCGATGCTGCAAAAAAAGCGATGTAGCCAAGGATAAATGCTAAAATCAGGATGCCAGAATTATACCCAGTAAAATACAAAACTGAGAGCCCCGACAACATGACCGTCATGCCTAAAGACCCTGCAACAATGAGAAATCTCCGCCCAAATCGATCAATAAGAGAAATGGCTAGTAGCGTAAAAATAAGATTTACGCCACCAATAGCTATAGTTTGAAGCAGTGCCGTGTCATCGGCAAGACCCGATTGTATGAAGATTTTTGGCGCATAGTACATAATGGTATTGATGCCAGTAATTTGCTGAAATACAGCTAGTATAATTCCGATAAAAAGAATTGGCCGGACCTTTGGTTGCCATAGGTCTTGGTATTGTGGACTTTCTACATGCTCCAAACTTTGGCGAATGGCTTCTTGCTCATTTTTAGCAATGTCAGCCCCAGAGGTTTTCAACAGCACTGCCAAGGCTTTTTCAGGCTGATTTTTTGCCATGAGCCATCGCGGACTTTCTGGCACCGCAAACAAACTAAAAAACAACAAAATCGCTGGTAGCGCCATCACGAGTAGCATCCAACGCCAGTTGTGTTCACCAGTATCTACCAAAAGATAATTGCTAAAAAAAGCCAACAAAATACCGATAACAATGGCCAATTGATTCAAAGAAACAAGTCGCCCTCTGTAAGCTGGAGGCGATACTTCGGCTATGTACATGGGCGACAAAATTGATGCGACACCCACCGCCAAACCGCCAATTACCCGAGCCACTACAAATTGAAATAGTGCTGTAGAAAGAGCGCTTCCGATGGCAGATATAAAGAATAAAGCCGCAGCAAACATTAAAATTTTCTTGCGACCAAACTGATCGCCCAGTTTTCCGGCCAACAAAACCCCGGCTATACACCCAAAAAGCAAGCTGCTAACCGTCCATCCTAAACCAACTTCAGACAAGCCAAAGTAGGGCTGAATAAAATTAATTGTTCCTGAGATTACCGCAGTATCAAAGCCAAAAAGCAATCCACCCAAGGCAGCCACGATCGATATTAGCAGTACATAATTATTCATTTGCATCTATTAATTCAGGTACACCATTTATCTCTACGAGTCGTGCCGAAAATCCATTTCGGGCAATCTCTTCATAATCATGTCCAGCATCAGCAGGCCAGCAAGCGCCAAATATGAGTACTTCAGAACCTGTATTTGCCACACGATGTGCCGTATGGGCAGGTATGTAATGCAAGCTTCCGGGGTACATTTCTTGTGCCCAAGTACGTCGATCTCGGCTCATCAGCAACAACATGCCACTACCTTGCACTCCCCAATAGTATTCTCCTCTGTCTGACTTCTGATGGAAATGTCCTTTAGTCATAAAATACTCATTCCCAACTTTGCCAGGCATCAAGTTTGTAGTGCCAAAAAACAACCCTCCTTCTGTTCCTTCTGCCACAGGAAAATGAGCCTGCACAGTGTAGGCAAGCGTTTCGGGATCCATATTTCGCCAAGCTTGGTGGTCAGCGAATATCCCTTCCAGATCCTTCAGCGTTCTTTTTTGGTTTTGAATCCCTTCCCCAGTCATGCTGTATTTTGCTAAGTCTAAGTGTACAGGTGAAGTTTGTATTTGCAGGTGTTTCATTTTTTTAGGCATTAATTTTTATGTCCTGAACTGGAAGTGTTAAAAACATTCACAGTTATAATACTTTCCTTATGTTTCTTTAAAATGAGTTTCTTTTAATAAATAGAAATGGATTGTTGATTCTCTTTTTATTCGAATGCACGATCATTTCGGCCATACTCTGCCCCATACGGGTAAAATCAGTGGTAATGGTTGATATGCCATTGGCAATTAGTCCTTTCAATGGTGTTTCGTTGTATGAAATAATTCCAATGTCTTTTCCAATTTCCCATGATTGATTTAATGCATACAATACCACTTGCTCTAAATCGCGGTCGTCAATCACCAGCACCAGGTCCTGCGGTTTAAGCTCTACTTGCTGCGCATGGGTAACCAACTCATAAGCTCTATGAAACTCTTGACAAAACTTTTTAAAGCCACTGGCTATCTCTTTTCTGGGCGTACCTTGATTGCCGGTCACCAAAACAAAGCGTTTGAAAGTTTTAGCCGTATCTATATTTTCTTTCAAAAAACCATGTATGTCATTTTCAAAATCTTGACATACAAATGGATAGGTAGTTTTGTAATCTTTTTTGCCCTGATCGAGAATGTAGACTTTGTTTTTAGGCAATTGACCAATTAAATCCTTGGCCGCTTTATCTGCCATAGGCATAATCACATAAGCGCTGTATTCTCCATTGGCCATCTCAAGGATAGTTTGGAATAGCTGAAGATTGTTGTGATGAAAAAAGAGCTGCACTACACCTTTGCCTTTCATGGTATGTTGAAAAGCTTCGTAAAGCGACTCTTTATAGGCTGTCAGCTTATCAAATAGCATCAAGACTTTATGCCCTACATCCACCTTATCGTTTTGAATGAAATAGCCTTTGCCGACCTGAGAAGTGATAATGCCTTTGGCCTTTAGCTCGTTATAGGCCATGAGCACCGTGTCTTGAGAAAGTCCGTATTGCTTGCACCATTGATTGAGTGAGGGTATTTTATCACCACGCTTCCACTCGCCATCTTTTATTTTATGTTGGATCACTTCGATGATCTGACGGTACTTGGGTACCGATTGTTTGTCTTCAAATGTAATTTTCAATTTTTCCATTTATTACCTACCTCTAGGTAGTACTATGCATATACAAATATATGTATTTATGCATTAACAGCAATACTCAAAGTAATTATTGAAATGTAGCAAGGCAAAAAAGAATGGAAGTTAAACTAATGTAAAAAGTTTAAATAGTACCTCTATTTAATGATTCTTCTCATTCCAGCAACAAATAGTGGGTCTAAAATTTTCGCATATAATCACAGAAAGAAATTATGAAAATGAAATGCGGGGGGGGTGCTATTTCGTGACAACACTAAAAAGGACGTAACAATCCTTTACAAAAACTATAAGAGGCTCCTGAAATCAGAAAACATTTTTTATGATACTGAAATTTAATAGATTGAGTATTATATACTGATGTGTTCCACTAAAAATATGAAAGAAGATATATTTAATATTGATCCTTCTAAAAAATCAAATTTTTCAAGACGTAATTTTTTAAAAGGCGCATCAATGCTACCTTTTTCCGGTGTGCTTTCTTCCATGAAACCACTAGAGCAAAAAATTGAGCAAGACAATGCGCCGCACACTCAAAATTTGTATGAAAGTACGCTTTCAGAGTGGTGAGAAGCCTTATTGAAGCTACAAATACGTGATATCGATAATCCGGGATTGTTGGGTGGTATATTATGTCCCGCAGGTTCTCGTGTCCGAGGTAGATGTTTTGATGCCATATTACCCTTTATGTACATGGCAAAACACACAGGTGACTCCAGGTTTCTGGAAGGTGCTATTATGCTGCAACGTTGGTCAAACCATGTTACTGTGCATGATGGAAGCTGGCTCAATGAACCAATTACCTCTGATTGGAAAGGAATCACTGTATTTGCGATAATCGGTATGGGTGAATCTCTTTATCATTTCGGCGACCTGTTGGATTCAAAAGAGACAACAATCTGGAAAAATAGACTCGCCTAAGCCGCTGCTTATGTTTATGAGCATATCACATTTACATTTGCTACTACAAATATAAATTATCCTGTTTCTGCTGCTTTGGCGATGGCACTAAGCGGTATATTGTTGGAAGAGGATAAATACATTGCACGATCAAAAGAATTGGGTCAGACTGCCCTTGAATATTTTAGCAATGAAAACAAATTACTTTTTGGTGAAGGAAAACCATGGACTAAAAAAAGCCCTAAGGGTTGCTTGCCTATAGATTTGGGATATAATGTGGAAGAGTCTTTGGTGAATCTTTTTTTGTATTCAAAGTTAATGAACGAACCCAAGATTATGGAAGTGTTAAAAGCATCACTTACATCACATCTCGAATTTATGCTTCCAGACGGAGCCTGGGACAATAGCTGGGGAACTAGAAACTACAAATGGACATATTGGGGGAGCCGAACTACAGATGGGTGCCAGGCTGCTTATGGAATTTTGGGAATAGAAGATCCTATATTTTCTGAAGCCTCGTTCAGAAACCTACAATTGCTTAAAAAATGTACACACGAAGGAATTCTTTATGGAGGCCCTCATTTTAAAATTCATGGGCTTTCTCCAAGTATACACCATACTTTTTGCCATGCCAAAGCCTTGGCTACTGCGTTGATTTATGGTGCCAAACCGCCCTTAAAACACGAGCAACTTCCCCGGGAAACAGCTAGAGGCATCAGATACTTTAGTGAAATTGATACATATCTTGTTTCTAATGAAAATTGGAAAGCAACCGTAACTGGATATGACTGGACATACATGGACAATGGCCATGCTAGCGGAGGTGCTATTTCGCTTTTATGGCACAAGAAGATCGGCCCGATATTAACAGCCAGCCTGACTGAATATCAGCTAATAGAAAGAGATAATATGCAACCCATGCATGAAGCTTTTTCCATGCCCCTTACCCCCAGAATAGAGACTATCATCAATGGAATTATTTATCATAGTATTAATGATTTGGAGGCAAATATTCAAAGTAAGAAAGAAAAGGACTGCTTTACAGTAATTACTAAAGGGAAACTGGTCAATAATAAATATCAAAGTCCGGAATCTGGAGAAATACTTGTATCGTTAGTATACCAGTTCTTTGCTAATGAAGTGAAGCTAAAGATAAAGATTATATCAGGACTGGGATCCAATGAGGCATCTTATATTTTACCTGTTATATGTAGTGCTAATGAAAAGGATTCGATAGATGATAAAGGAAATATAAGCATACAAAAGGAAGGTGGAGTACTTAACATTAGCGCCAACGTGCCAGCAAATATACTTAATGAGGGTAAGAGGGTTTTTAATCATGTGCCCGGTTTTGAGGCTTTACCCGTAAAATACAAATTGGAAAAAAGTACAAACTATGAATTGGTTACAACTTTTAAGGTTACCTAGATGAGTGTAAAAGTGC
>DAIQNU010000166.1:0-8108 GCA_036788235.1 Cyclobacteriaceae bacterium | reverse complement strand
GGGGATATTGGCACCGATCTCCCCCTTATCATTGCCATGATACTTGCCGCAGGTTTGCATACACCCAGTGTGCTTATTGTGTTTGGCGCTATGCAAATATTCACAGGACTGGTGTACAAAATGCCCATGCCAGTACAGCCTCTCAAGGCCATGGCCACACTGGTGATTGCCCAGCAAATAGGAGGTAATATTTTACTTGGTGCGGGTTTGGCAATTGGTGTAGTTGTGTTGGTGCTGTCTGTAACCGGGCTGTTAACCAAACTCAGTAAAATAATTCCGAAGGCAGTGATTAGGGGCATCCAGCTTGGACTCGGGTTAAAGTTATGTTTATTGGCTTTTCAACAATACATTCCTGACCAAGGCGTATCAGGTTATATTTTGGCACTGGTAGCTTTTGTCATAATTGTAGCATTTTTAGACAACAAAAAATATCCAGCCTCTCTCATTGTGATAGCCCTAGGGGTTATGTTCGCTTTTTTGTTCAACATCGATTCCAACGCCTTTCAACATTCATTTGGCATCAGCCTGCCTTTGTTTTTTTCTCCATCTTTAGATGATGTCACTACAGGGTTTTTATTATTGTCATTGCCACAGATTCCTTTATCTCTGGGCAATTCTATAATAGCCACCAAACAAGTGAGCCAAGACTTGTTCCCCGATAGAAAACCTTTATCCATTAAAAAAATTGGATTGACTTATGCAATAATGAATCTCGTTATTCCCTTTTTCAGTGGTATACCCAGTTGCCATGGATCTGGTGGTATGGTTGGCCACTTCACTTTTGGAGGCAGAACTGGTGGTTCGGTCATTATTTACGGGCTGTTTTTCATAACAATGGGGCTATTTTTTGGCAATGGATTTGAAAATATAATTCAAATTTTCCCACTGCCGGTCCTGGGCGTGATACTTGTAATTGAGGGGCTGGCACTGATGATTTTGGTTAAAGATTTAATCAAAGACCAGAGAGCTTTTGTCATAGCACTTTTGGTTGGTGTTATTGCCATGGGTCTCCCCTATGGTTTTGTCATATCCATGATAATAGGAACAATTTTGTATTACGCACCAACTAAGTTGAAAACCTTAAAAAATATGGGGGATAAGGAATCGGAAAAATAAGGAAGGAAACTTATTCGAATAATGATTTTATTAAAATTATAGCAGCATTGTATTTAATGCAAGATAGTCTGAATACCTTGATCTCGAATAAAAAATCAGTGGAAAAGCATTTCGCAAATATTAATCCCTACTACAATTTACATAGATTGCTATAACAACTACCTAGATTTTGAGGTTGTTGATCCATTAACGAAGAATAATGTAGTGGGCTTTTGGAGCCGCCAAAGACCGAAATGGGCTGAGCGTTGGGCGGCTTTGGCGCGGTAGGCTTGTGTGGAGGGCTTTTGCGCTGGACATGCGGGCACCACAACAACATAAGATTATCTGTTTGTATAAAAACCAACTTATACGAGATAAATTAAGGGTGTAAAGGCTAGTTTTAGTAAAATTTAAGCGATTTACACATTACATTTACTTCAATCCCATTGATTTAATTTGTGTTTTTAAGGCATTTCCGGCAGCTACATACTCTTCTTGGGTATTCAAATGCTCGAGCATAAGCGGAATTTCATTGGGTAAATTTGCAAGCTCTGTGAGATATACGTCATAATTCAAATTACCTTCACCAATTACAACCTCATCGAGATGCAGTGTGAGCTTTTGATGCATGGTAATATCTTTGGCATGGCATGATTTGATGTGTGGCCCCAGCTTTTGAAAAAATTCCTTGATCAACTCACCGTTTTCATAATATTTGTAAGGACTGTTAATCATATTTACCGGGTCGAAATGCACACCAAAACCTTTTCGATCAATGGCTTTATAGAGTCGCAAATAATTATCTGTAGTATCTGGGAACATCCATGGCATCGACTCCAGGGTATAAAAAGTTCTTTTTGGCTTTACGGCGTCAATGATCATGCGCGTAGTTTCTACGATCATCTCAAAAGTTTCATCGGTGAAATTTTGGGGATCGTGGCCGTCCCAAACATCGCCACGGGAGCCAACAATATTTACACAACAGCGCGCACCAATATTGTCTGCCAATTCTAATTCATTTATGCATTTTTCAATGGCCTTTTTTCTTTCTTCTTCATTTTTATTCATGGGGTTGCTCCAGGCACCCGTTTCAGCTATCACAATACCGGCCTTTTCTGCTGCTTGTTCATAGGCTCTAATGGTTTGTATATCATCTTCAGGTTTTAGCGGGCAATAAGCTGCTCTGTATCCCGCGCTTTTTACAGCTTCAATCCATTTTTCTGGTGAAGATGTATCACCAAAAACAGGACCTCCTAACATTATTCTAGTTTTCTTTTGAAAAGATTTACCTGTGGCATTTCCTACAGTAACCAGCCCCATGCCTAGTACTGCATATTTTGAAAAAGTTCTTCTGTCCATTTCTATAAGTTTTTATCCTGAACAGTTAAATTAATTCAATACTACGAAAATTGTAAATAAACTTGGAGATACTTTTCGATAGGGTATGAATTGCATAATATAAAAAAACAAGGGCCTTGAATCTCCCAAATTCAAAGCCCCTTAAAAAAATTGAAAAATCTTCACAGCAAATTTACTGATCAGATAAACATTCCACGTTAAACGTAATAATATTTTGATTTTCCTAATTCAATTATCGTATTTTGCAGTTGGTAACTGAACAAACTTACTATGACCAAAAATATACTTTTGAAACCATTATTGTTTTTTCATTTCTGTGCAAGCGCTTGCCAAAAGGAGTTCAAGTTATAAGATAACCTCTGCTATACGGCTCCGTGTATAAACAGAACCTTGCTTCGATTGATTTAGGTTATTCATTATATTTGGTTTCCTGAATCATACTTACATTTATTTTTTGAAACAAACAGTCAATGGATTATAATACTGAGAAGGCTTTCATCGACCAATTGAAGGTAGATATTGAAAAGGCTTTAAAATGGGGAAGTAGTGATGATTGGAAGCATAAAGATTTTCAAAATCTTTCGGAAAAGATATTTCAACATTCTAAGGTTATACTCAGTCCTTCTACACTGAAGCGGGTTTGGGGCAAAATTAAATATGAGGGATTGCCAAATACCTCTACATTGGATTCCCTGGCCTCATACGTTGGTTATGAAAATTGGCTGGCCTATAAAACCACCAGACTCGACGGTACCGTCCCAACACCCACACCAAGTATTTCTGCTGATAATCACCAAACTGCCTTCGAAAATTACACAGCTGATCGTATTGGAACTGGAAGAAATATAAAAAAATTCGCCATTCCTGTAGCATTGTTTATGTTAGTGGGGGTTATAGTTGCATTTGCCTTGAGCAAGTTATTTAAAAGCGAACCTAAAGAATATGCCAAAAGTGACGAACCCTTTGTTTTTGAATTGGCAGCACCTCCAAGAGTGGGTGTTCCTCAAACAATAATTATCAAATACGATATTTCCAAATTATCAGGCGACAGTATTTATTTATATGAAGGTGATCGTAAATGGGTGGAGTATTTGGACAAAGGTAAAAACAGGTATCCTTACTTTTGTAGAAAGCCCGGCCCACAAGTTGTCAAACTCATGCAAGGTACTAAGGAGTTGGCTACCATTAATTTCAATGCGCTCACCAACGACTGGCAGCCTGTGTTTATGAAATCTGGAGATCCATCCAAGAAATTTCAAATTGAAACGCTTCCGGAGTATTTCAAATTGAAAACTTTTGATGATGGTCAGATGCAAATTACCAAAGACGATGTTCGAAATGCTGGTATTGAAACACATGAAAACGATTGGATACATTTCTACTTATGGAATGAATTTGGCATTGACGCTAACAATTACAAAATAGAAACCAGATTGAAAAACAGCCTTGCAGATGGCGCAACCACCTGTCAGGTTTCAATTTTTTCTATAACTACCGAAAACGGACTTCATGAATGTTGGCTTGTAGCACCTGGCTGTACAAAGTTTGTACACGTCTACTTTGGCAAACAAAGCCCAGATATGATGGTAGATTCAAAAATAAGTGATCTTACTGGTTTTGAATGTGATCTTTCGGACTGGCGTACTTTGAGATGGGAGGTAATCGATAAAAGGGTGAAGGTGTTTTTAGATGATGCTGAAATATTCTCCAAACTTTACGATGAAAATACAGGTAAAATATTGGGGATTAAATACCAATTTAAAGGAATTGGAGGAGCGGTAGATTATCTGAAAATTTGGGATAAAAATGATTCACTTCTTTATAATGAACAGTTCGATGGTACCCCAACTGGAATTAGTTTTCCAAAAACAGATACTATTAGCAGCTGATCTTTCTGCATAGGTTTAAAGCTACAAAATAAAATAGATCGCAATAAAATGTGCCAAACTGCCCACGAGCACAAACATATGCCAAATAGCATGGCTAAATCGTAGTCTTCTTGCCAAATAAAAAATTACACCAAAGCTATAAGAAAGGCCACCCACTATAATCCACAAAAGCACCTCTGCCGATACTACTTCCCGAAAAGTGTTAAACTTAAAAATAAATAGCCAGCCCATACCTAAATAGAAAATTGTAGATAATATATTGAATCTGTTGGTAAAAAAAAGCTTGAAAACAATGCCTACTAAGGTTATTGACCAAACTATAATAAACAGCGTTATTCCACCTCGGTTTTGCAAGCTAACCAAAGCAACTGGAGTGTATGTACCGGCAATAAGGATATATATAGCTGCGTGGTCTACTACACGGAAAGCATTTTTTAAAGCTGGCCTTTTGATTGAATGATAAGTTGCAGAAGCACTATATAGTAGGGTTAGACTCAAACCAAAAATCCAGGCACTTAGGATTTCATCCTTATTCCCATTTGGATAAACTTTTAATAATAAAAGCAATAATCCGAAAATGCTAAGTACTGCACCTAAGAAATGGGTGGCTGCATTTGCACGTTCTTCCGTCGGGTCTTGCACTACAACTGGCTTTGGCATTGAGGCATTTTTTAAGATGATAGAGAGTTTATAAGGTTCGCCGGTATTTTACAAAAACCAAAATAGTTTTACAATTGTTGGCGTTTGTTTACTAATTACAAACATATATACAAAATAGTCTTTGCAAGAGTTCACTTTTAGATCATTACATTTTTTCTTTCGTTTTTTTAATCAAAAAACACGTTAAGTACAAAAAAGCCTTGCTTTGGAGACCTTACTTCAAGTTAATTTTAAATACATGCACTTAAATCATTATAAATGAAATACTTACAATACTCATTTTAATTTTGTGGATAAAAAATTGATGTAAGATTTGCGATAATACAGGCATAATGATAGCTTAATATTGAAATTCATATCGGACAATACCAGTCCTTACGGTTGCCCTATAGAGGCATTCAATTTCATAAAGACCAGAGCTATCAGAAAGTAAAATTTAATCTGGCTTTGTCTTGATTCATTCAAAAAGTACAAAATGGTATTCGATGAATTGGATTAATTAGTAAGTTAAAAAAATCAAATTATTAAAATATTTTATAAAATGGAGAAAAAAGCATTAACCACCATCGAAGCATCGGCAGATGAAGTGAAAGCCCAAGGAACAAAAGCAAAAAAAACCGAGGAAACCGATGTGCAACCAGTTACTAGCAAACCTTTAAAGATAAGAAAACGCGATGGCCGCGTCGAACCATTTTTACCAGAACGTATAAAAAATGCTATAGAACGATGTTTTAAGGGCATAGGAAAGGACAAATATGATTCGCAAAAACTCACCGATCAGGTAGTAAATATAGTATCTGCAAAGTATGAAGATCCTACCGTAGAAATTGTACAAGACATTGTAGAAATGGTTTTGCAGGCCAATCGTGAATTTGAAGCTGCAAAACGCTACATACTCTATCGTGCAGAACACGCAAAGCTACGCGAAAACCGTCCTGTACCTGAAGAAGTTAGACAGGCTTTCGCTGTGGCAGACAAGTACTTCCCTACCCAATTACAAAAATTTCAATTTTATGATAAATATGCACGTTTCAGCTATGTTCATGGCAGACGTGAAACTTGGGTCGAAACAGTAGATCGCACCATGGAGTTCCTTAAGGAACTTTCAGATTATAGACTTACTCCATATACTTATGAGCGGCTTCGTCATGGAATCCTCGAAATGAAGGTGATGCCCTCGATGCGTTTGTTGGCCATGGCAGGACCGGCCGCGCGCAGAAATAACATTTGCCTTTACAACTGCTCTTACCTTCCTGTCGATAGTCTAGATTCATTCGTAGAAGCGCTGATTATATCTATGAGTGGTTGTGGGGTTGGCTACTCTGTAGAAAACGAATATATAGAGAAATTGCCAAGAATTCGTAGGCAAAAAGCTGAAGCGCCAATTCACTATGTCATAGAAGACAGTACCGAAGGCTGGGCTGATGCTTTGAGAGTATCACTTGATACATGGTTTAGCGGTCGCGATATTATTCATAACTATTCCCTCATTCGTCCGGCTGGTGCAGTTTTGCGCATCAAAGGTGGAAGAGCTTCAGGTCCTGAGCCACTCAAGGCTATGTTTGATTTCATACGATCGAGGGTGCTCAACCGTCAGGGCACTACCCTGCGTTCACTCGATGCGCATGACATCATGTGTGCTATAGGACAAGCTGCTGTTTCAGGAGGTGTGCGTCGTACGGCCATGATCGCCCTATTTGATTACAATGACCTCGAAATGAGGCACTGCAAAGATGGTGATTTCTGGAAGAAAAATCCTCAGCGCTGGAATGCCAATAACTCTGCCGTATGGCCAAAAAGAAGACTTACTCAGGCAGAAATTGCTACTTTCTTACTGGATATGGTTAATTCTGAGCGCGGTGAACCAGGAATCTTCAACAGAGTGGCAGCGGTTAACACCCGTCCGAAGCGCAGAAAAGAAGCTAAATTTGGTACAAACCCTTGTGGTGAAATCATTTTACGTCCGTTCCAATTTTGTAATCTTTCTGTGGCCGTAGCACGCGAAAAAGACACTATTGAAGATTTGAAAGAAAAAGTGGAACTCGCCACAATATTAGGAACTATACAAAGCAAAGCAACACATTTCCCGGGATTACGAAAAGAATGGAAAGCTAATTGCGAAGAAGAAAGACTGTTAGGTGTTGATATAAATGGACAACTCGATTGCCCTGCTGCACAGCTTGCTGAAAACCAACAAATCATGCGCGATGTTGCCATTGAAACCAATGAAAAAGTATCGAAAATACTGGGAATCAATCAGTCTGTATCAGTAACCTGCGTGAAGCCATCGGGCAACTCCTCACAACTTCTCAATTGCTCACCAGGCCTACATGCTCGTTGGTCTAAATATTATGTTCGCAACGTACGCGTGGCTACGCACTCACCCATTTTCAAGGTATTGAAAAATGCAGGGGTTCCTATGGATCCTGAAAATGGACAAACACGTGAGGGTGCTACTACTTATGTTATACATTTCCCTGTGAAGTCACCCGAATCGGCTGTTACTCGCAACGACCGCACGGCCATAGAGCAATGCGAATATTGGCTACAAAACAAGCTCAACTACACAGAGCACAACCCTAGCGTAACCATTACCTATAATCCAGACGAGGTAATTGATATTATTCGCTGGACATGGGAAAATCAAGAAAGAATTGGAGGAATGACCTTCTTACCGGCATTCAATGCACATTTCGATCAAATGCCTTATGAAGAGATCACCAAAGAGGAATTTGAGAAAAGAGCGGCAGAATTTCCAAACATTGATTTTAGCAAAATTTATCGTTACGAAGAAGAAGACTATACGACCGCTGCACAGGAACTTGCTTGTATGGCAGGCAACTGCGATACTTTGTAGTTGAAATATAATTTTAAATTTTCAACCTAAGGGTCTGGTGATGTATGTCATCAGACCTTTTTTATTCATTACAAAAATTAGCACTAATACACGCAAAGATGGATTTCATTTTAATGTAGCGCTTTGGCTCAATTTTAACGTTCTGAAGTTTGGCACATGATTTACAGCAAAATTTGGAGGGCTCTGCTTCATTTTTGTTGTTTAAACACTTTTTTTTCAATTTCCATATACAACAAAACATGAAGGAC
>DAIQNU010000165.1:1756-8111 GCA_036788235.1 Cyclobacteriaceae bacterium | reverse complement strand
AAAAAACTAAATATGTATTTCAATGGTTTCTTTACAGCATAAATTCTGGCGAAATATTCCAAAGTAAATAGTATAGTCAAGATCCATTCGGAGATACGAAGCAATTTATGCGCACGGCCTTGAATTTCAGGTATGGTCTCCAGTCCAACTACCAACACACTCATCAATATAAAAATGAGTAGCACCAGATCAAACAATTTGCCGGCCGGGGTGTCGGCCTCAAATATGATTTCGTGAATTCTTCCCTGCCATTTTAGTAGATTTTTTTTGTTGGCCATACTATGCGTTTTTTACCGTTGCTATGCGAATTAGCTATTTTTGGAATTAGCTGTCGACTTCAATTCTATCATCAATTCTTCTCAAAACAAAATCGAATATAATGGCTGAAGATGATAAATTAATTTTTTCATCTTTTTTTCAGCTATTATGACTGTCACATTTACAAGATCTCGAGTAGGCAATTCATTTTATATCAGCATTTTTTATGAAGCTAGAAATTGGTAGGATGCCGCTAGTGTTAATTTTTGTTAACTTTTTTATGTGTGTCAGCAAGTCAAAAAGCACAATTACTATTGCTTACTTGAAAGGAATAAAAAAAGCAGCTACAAGTATTAGTATGTAACTGATCCGTAGTCAGGTGCTCTATCCAATTAAGCCACGGGTCCTTCTATAGAACTTGCGCTCTGGTCTAGATGCGTGTTGTTTTCTAGGTATAAAGCAATTTTATTGCATTGCTTTTTACATAGACTTCAAAACATCTGTTTCTGAAAGCGGATGCAAATTTAAAAAAATAAATCTGACGAAATGAAATATTTGTTCATCATTTTTAAAAAACACTATCTTTGCGCCAGTTATGTTCGCTTGCTGCAAATTATGGCTGTTTTATTTTTCCGAAATTTTGGCAAGACTTTAATGTAGAGACGTTATTTTAATACTATTGACCGACTCTGTGTTTAATTTGAAATAAATTTTGATCCAATTAAAAATATCAAAGTAATCGTAAAGAAATATTAGATTATGTATGCACCAATGAGAAAATCCCTATTGCTAACCTTTCTTCTTTTTTTAACCTTTTCTATGGCCTTTGCTACCCAACCAGGTACGCTCGATGAACCTCAGCAAGATGGTGGTAAAAAAATTATACAAGAAGTCCAAGGACGCCCTGACCTTCCCGGAGATTTAATGATCGGCGTAGGTTTCAGCATTTATTCAAACACCCCAGAAGGCATGGGACAAAATATCTGGCGATCAAAGCTTTTTTCTGTGCATTATTTGCGCGATTTGAATGCTTTTGGAGAATCTAAGTTTTCAGTACATGCCGGTTTGGGATTTAGCTTTGAAAGATTTGCTTTTGGGAATGCAGTAACCATAGGCAATGTGCCCAATGATGAAGGTAATTTGGAAATGTCATTGATTCAATTAAATGATGTTTATGATGAAGCAACGATTGGAAAGACCAAACTAGCAATGAATTATTTTGAAATTCCATTGGAATTCCGTTGGAGGTCAAATCGATACGACCCTAAAAAGGGGCTGATAATTACGGCAGGGGCACGCGGTGGATATCTTTTCAGGTCGCATACGAAGGTCAAGTACAGCCAGGGTGGTGAGACCAAGCACACCAAGCAACGCGAAAGGTTTAACCAAAACAATTTTAGAGTGACAGCCTTTGGTAAAATTGGTTATGGTAATTTTGGGCTATTTTACCAACACTCGTTTACTCCTCAGTTCAAAACCAACGAAGGTCCATTAAATACCGACATGTCAGTAACCAATGTCGGGATTTCATTTGCCTTGTTTTAGTCGAAAGGTATTAGGCATCCGCAAAATACTTTTGGAAAAGTTGATACACTATAAAAAATAATAAGTACTTGCCATGCAGTAAACAAAGCCTAACAAAGCTCCGGCATAAACTTGGCCGGGCTCATGGGCATTGAGAAAAAGGCGCGACCACATAATCACACCTGCGAGCATACTCAAAGCAGCAAGCGAAAAAGTAAAATAGCCCATTGGGATTTTAAAGTACAGTGCACAAAGGATACCTAAAGTGCCTCCAATGGCTGTACTGTGCACACTAATTTTCCAAAAAGCCGTCACGATTGTCACCAAGGCGATTAGTATGGTAATGGCCAACATTAGTACAAAGAAAATTTCGTTGATACGGATTTTAGCATAAAACATATAGGCAGTTACACCATAAAATCCTGTAACGATCAAAAAGGGGAGTACTCGTTCCCGTCGATTGTCCATGGACAGGCTTGAGATCATTGTGTAGTACTTCATCGAAAACATGCTAATGATTGGCAAGACAAATGTTGTCACAAATATTACAAAGACAATCCGCATGAAAGTTGAAGCATCAATGGGTTTGAAAGCATCAGGGCTCAAAAAAAATAATAATGATAGCAAATAAGAAGGCATCAGTAAAGGATGCATCAATATCGAAATGGCAACGGCTGTTTTTTTAATCACTACAGTTCTTTTCTCAATCTCGCAACCGGAATATTAAGTTGCTCCCGGTATTTGGCAACAGTTCTTCTGGCTATGTTATAACCTTTATCATTCAACATTTTTTCAAGCTTATCATCTGACAAAGGCTTTTTCTTTTCCTCTTTATCTATAAACTCTTTAAGTATATGTTTTACTTCCCGGCTACTTACATCATCGCCGGTATTGGTTGAAATTCCTTCCGAAAAGAAATACTTCAAAGGGAAAATTCCAAATTCTGTTTGAACAGATTTACTGTTGGCCACACGCGAAACGGTTGATATATCCATATTGATGGTTGTAGCTATGTCCTTTAATATCATTGGACGCAGTTTTGTTTCGTCACCAGTAAGAAAAAAATCATACTGGTATTGGATAATCGAATTCATCGTATTTAGCAAAGTTTGCTGCCGCTGTTTAATGGCATCTATGAACCATCTGGCGGCATCGAGCTTTTGCTTTACAAAAGTGGCAGTTTCCTTGAGCTTTTTATCTTTTTTCTTAGCCTTGTCGTAGGTGTCCATCATATCGGCATACGACCTGGATATCTTGAGTTCAGGAGCATTTTTTGAGTTTAGCGTCAGCTCAAGTTTTCCATTATTATTACTAAGTAAAAAGTCAGGGATTAAATATTGCGTTTTAACCACATCACCTGTGGCTCCACCGGGTTTAGGATTGAGTTTTACAATAAGATCGATCGCTTCTTTAAGAGCTTCCTCATTTTCAATATTCAGCTTTTTCATAATCTTATCGTAATGCTTCTTTGTAAAGTCATCAAAACATTTTTCGATAATCATTAATGAAAGTTCTGCTTCTTCTTGCTGCTCCGCTTTGCGTTCGAGTTGCAAAATCAAGCATTCTTGTAAACTACGAGCTGCAATGCCCGGTGGATCAAACCCCTGAATAATCCTCAAAACTTCTTCAAGTTCATCTATGTCGGTCTCGATATTTTGTGAGAAAGCGAGGTCATTTATAATCGATTCTAGTTCACGTCTGATATAGCCGTCTTCTTCAATACTGCCAATCAATTGCTCACCGATTTTGTACCGGTGTTCATCGAGACCTTCAAAACTCAATTGAGCCATCAGTTGGTCTGTAAGCGAGCTATAGCTAACTATGGGCATTTCGCGATCTTCTTCGTCTGGCGAAGACCCATCACCTTGCATCTTATATCCTGAGTAGTCATCTTGCAAATACTCATCAAAACTAATATCTTCCTGACTACCAAAATCATCTGAAAACTCATCATCAGCATAATCATCGAGCGGATCATTATTATCATCGGGGCCTTCTTCTAAAGCTGGATTTATCTCTAGTTCCTCTTCAATGCGTGAATCAAGTTCGGCTGTAGGAACCTGAAGCAGCTTGATAAACTGAATCTGCTGAGGTGATAACTTTTGTGAAAGTGATTGAATTAATCCCAGTTTCTGCATGAAAAATATTTTATTTCGTCAGTTTAGACAGCTCAAAATTAATATAAAAACACATAATTTTGGCGCTTGGTATCATAAATCTAAACAAAGTTGTCTCCGATATTAAAAATACCTTTTGATACCAAGTCCGAAGCTTTTCTTTTCTTAACTTTGGGCTCATTTTTTAGAGCTGATTTTTAAAACGTAATAATAAACAGAAAGTGGCAGCTATATCCAGAAAAAGAATTAATATACTACTCCAGACTGCGCCAACAGGATCGCAAGAATTGGTTAAAGGTTGGGTGAGAACACGCAGAGAAAGTAAAAATGTTGTTTTTATCGCCCTCAATGATGGCTCTACAATCAAGAATTTGCAAATAGTTGCCGATCCAAGCCTATTTGCCGAATCGCTGATTTCACGCATCACCACAGGAGCATGTCTTTCAGTAACAGGCAAATTGGCCGAATCGCAAGGAAAAGGCCAAAGCGTAGAGTTGATTGCAGAGCAGATAGAAATACTTGGAGATTCTGATCCTGATAAATTTCCCTTGCAACCCAAAAAACATTCACTGGAGTTTTTACGCGAAATAGCCCACTTACGTCCGCGCACGAATACTTTCGGTGCCATTTATCGTATTCGGCACAATATGATTTTTGCTATTCATAAATTTTTCAATGATAAAGGGTTTTTGAACATACATACACCCATCATTACCTGTTCTGATGCCGAAGGTGCAGGTGAAATGTTTCGGGTGACTACGCTCCCAATTGATGGGGTGCCGAAAAATGAAGAAGGTAAGCCAGATTTTAGTCAAGATTTTTTTGGACAAGAAGCGAATTTAACGGTTTCAGGACAGTTAGAAGGGGAGTTGGCGGCTATGGCACTATCTGAGGTTTATACATTTGGACCAACTTTTCGCGCTGAAAACTCGAATACAACACGCCACCTTGCTGAGTTTTGGATGATTGAGCCAGAAATGGCCTTCTATGAACTGCAAGACAATATGGATTTGGCAGAGGAATTTTTGAAATATCTTGTAAAATATGCCTTAGACCATTGTAGCGAAGATCTTGATTTTTTAGCTATGCGCGCTGAGGATGAAGATAAAAACAAACCTCAGGATCAACGTGCCGAACTAGGCTTGCTCGACAGGCTTCGTTTTGTATTGGAGCATCCTTTTGAGCGTGTTTCATATACTGAGGCCATTGATCTCTTGAAGAATTCCAAACCCAATAAAAAAGGAAAATTTCAGTATCCAATCGAAAACTGGGGTGCTGACCTGCAATCAGAGCATGAGCGCTATCTCGTAGAAAAACATTTTAAGAAACCTGTTATATTATTTGATTATCCTAAAGACATTAAAGCATTTTACATGCGGTCTAATGAAGATGGCAAAACTGTACGGGCTATGGATATTCTATTTCCGGGAATTGGCGAGATCATTGGTGGTTCACAACGGGAGGAGCGTTACGATATGCTTGTAGCCAGAATGAAAGAAATGCATATAGAAGAGGAGGGACTTTGGTGGTACCTTGATACCCGCCGATTTGGAACTGCACCACACAGTGGTTTTGGGCTTGGTTTCGAGCGCCTAATGCTATTTATTACCGGCATGACCAACATTCGAGATGTGATACCCTTCCCAAGGACACCCGGCAATGCCGAATTTTAAAATTTTGATATACTAATTGGCGCTGAAATTTAGGATATTGCCCCCGTATTTCAGTGCTTTATTTTATTACAATGCCAATAAAAACTCCATAGTATCTACTCCATCGGCATAGTCGTGTATCTTTGGTTGCTGTGCGAAACCAAGAGGGACTGTTGTCAGCCCTTCTAAAGATCCGCCCACTACACATTGAATTTTTTCATTATGGTTTTTTATATATGCTACAGCCTCATTCAAATCATTGTAAAAGTCATAATGTATAACAGATATAGGTGAATTTAAGGCTTCTTTTTGGCAGAAAAGCGCAAAATTATTATCAAGATATGGCTCCATGTTCATGGTGAGCAATGTCTTGTTATACATATAATTGTTAGCATACTTATGATGATCGATGATGCTTGAATAAGGCTGTAGCCCATCAATGACATAGGTGAATCCTGCTTTGGCTGGCACCAGTATTTTTGAAACATTGCGGCAGCCTAATCCGAAGTAGTTGAAAATGTCTTTACCCAAAAGATTGAGATCTGCCGAGGTTTCATTTCCAGAAAGTATGGCCAGTGAAGATCTGTTTTTTCTAATTATGTGTGGGATTTTCGAAAAATAATAGCTAAAATATCGAGCACTGTTGTCGCTTCCAGTACTGATCACCGCATCTGTATTTTTAAGCAAGCTGACAAATTCAATATTTTGTGCCCATTCTGGATTAATTTTTTGCAGCAATTGCATCAGAAATTTTGGAAGTACATCATCCTGAGCGCTGGTTTTGGCTAACAGTCTATGCCCCGA
>DAIQNU010000165.1:0-1746 GCA_036788235.1 Cyclobacteriaceae bacterium | reverse complement strand
GCACACATAACATATCGTGAAAACCCACTGCGGGTAAATTTCCAGCCATTATTACGCCTACATTTTTTGATTTTCGATGTGGATCAGAAAGTCCGTCATAACCTCCTAACCAAGTTTGCAGACCATCAACTTCGAGCATTTGAGCTAAGCTGGAGAGTGCCAGTTCAATATTTTCGTAAGTAAACCAAGGGTTTTTCAGATTTGCTTCAGTAAAAATTTGTGGATGCGTTGTCTGATCGATACCTTTGAGACATAGTCCCAATTCGACAAAACTGTTGACTCTGTCTTGAAATGTCATAAATTTGTTTGGACTTGGTTATGAATGGCAAAATTAAGCCAAACATAGCTTTTTACAATTTGTTTAATAAATAAATAACCAGGATTTAGAATCCAAAAATTACGACAATGGCTATAATGATTACTGACGAATGCATCAATTGCGGTGCATGCGAACCTGAGTGCCCAAACACTGCCATATATGAAGGTGGTGTAGAATGGCGTTGGTCAGATGGCACCGATCTCGATTCGGTAGAAACAGAAGACGGCACAACAATAGATGGCAACGAACCACAGACTCCTGTAAGTGACGAGTTTTACTATATAGTTACTGCAAAGTGTACAGAGTGTATGGGCTTTCATGAGGAACCACAATGTGCTATGGTTTGCCCGGTTGACTGCTGTGTACCTGATCCTGACAATGAAGAAACTGAAGAAGAACTACTAGGCAAAAAAGCCTGGATGCATAAAGAATAGGACTAACTAAAAGGATTAATGCATTTTTGACCTCTTAATAAGGTAGGCAAGCAGAATTTTATCAAAATCATCATTTATGTCGGCCTCTACAAAATCTATTTTGTATTGGCCGCATTTTATTTTTAGGTCATGATAATGACTTGATATCCTCTTTTTGTATTCTGAACGTATCATTGAAGGTTGAAGTAAAATGCGCTCGTTGGTTTCGAGATCAATAAATTCATGCGGACGATCGCTGAATTCAAAACCAAACTCTGTTTTATTTTCTGTAATATGAAATAAAATGATCTCATGATTGTGATGCTTTAAATGCTGTAATGCACTAAAGGTCTCTTCAATAGTTTCACGATTGTCAAACATATCTGTAAAAAGTACCACTAATGATCTTTTGTGGATTTTTAATGCAATACTATTGAGCACTTCAGGAATGGACGTCCCCTTGTTTACAGGTTTTTCCTGAAGTAAATTGTTGAGAAGTGCAAATACTTGATTTAAATGAAGTGATGTCGATTTTAAGGCAGTTTGCCACTCTATGACATTCGAAAAAGCTGTTACACCCACGGCATCGCGTTGGCGCTGAAGCATATAGGAGATAGCAGCAGCGGACATAACAGCGAAAGTAATTTTGCCATAATTATCCGTAGGGTAATACATCGACGAGGAATTATCGATAAGAATATGGCATCGCAGATTGGTTTCTTCTTCAAATCTTTTGGTGAAAAGCTTGTCCGTGCGTGCATATACTTTCCAATCGATGTTGCGTGTACTTTCACCTGTGTTGTATAGTCTATGTTCTGCAAACTCAACCGAAAAACCATGGTAAGGCGACTTATGTAGTCCTGTAATAAAACCTTCTACCAATTGCCTGGCGAGTAGATTAAGATGTCCCAGTGCTCGGATTTTGTCCAATTCCAACTTCATATAGAAAATAGTTTTTGTAAATATACCATTTCAGACCGTTTTCAGCCCAAATAGTTTCATATATACAAATTT
>DAIQNU010000164.1:0-8129 GCA_036788235.1 Cyclobacteriaceae bacterium | reverse complement strand
CTTGTCTATTCAAGGCATTTTGCTGATTTTCAATGGTCTGTTTATGCTCTGTTGTCTGCCATTTTCCCTTTATTTTGGTGACAATGATTGGCGCATTCTTTTGGCTTGTGGGCTAGGTACAACTTTGACAGGTTTGGGTCTTTATTTCTTCTTCAAAAATGCAAATGATAAATCACTCAAAAAACGCGACGGCTACCTCATCGTTACCATGGGCTGGGTATTGATGTCACTTTTTGGTTCCTTTCCTTATTGGCTAACGGGCAGTTTACCGGTATTTACTGATGCTTTTTTTGAAACCATGTCGGGCTTTACCACTACAGGAGCCACCGTCATGGACAATATAGAATCTATGGGTCATGGTATTTTGTTGTGGCGCAGTCTGACCCAATGGATAGGTGGCATGGGAATTATAGTACTTACAGTGGCTATTTTGCCCCTTTTGGGTATAGGCGGCATGCAGTTGTTTATTGCTGAGGTACCTGGTGTAACATACGATAAAATAAAACCAAGAATTACAGATACAGCCAAAAGACTTTGGGCAATTTATGTGATTCTTACCTTAGTAGAATGTGGGTTACTTTATTTCGCCGGCATGTCATTTTTTGATGCCGTGAACCACAGTCTTACCACAATGTCATCTGGAGGTTTTAGTACTCGCCAAGATAGTATTGCTTTTTTTAATTCACCGACCATAGAATACATTATTATCGTATTCATGTTTTTGGCAGGAACCAATTTCTCGCTTATATACTTTGGAATGCACCTCGACTTCAAAAAAGTTTGGGACAATGAAGAATTTAGAAATTATGTGAAAATTTTTGTAGCATTTACCGTGTTGATTTCGGTTGCCTTGTTTTACGGCACTACCATGGGCGCTGAAGAATCATTCAGGACTGGACTGTTTCAATTGATTTCAATCGTTACCACCACTGGGTTTGCCACTGCAGACTATACAACATGGTTGCCATTTCTTACCATCATTTTCTTTTTCTTAATGTTTGTAGGGGGGTCAGCCGGTTCTACTTCAGGTGGTATAAAAGTAGTCAGGCATGTTATTTTAATTAAAAATAGTCTGTTAGAACTCAAAAGACAACTGCACCCATCGGCCATTTTACCGGTACGCTTAAACCATAAAGGAATCAGGCAGGAAATCACTTTCAATGTGCTTGCTTTTATTATGATTTACTTCATAATATTTTCTATTGGAGCCTTATTGTTGTCTGCCATGGGAATTGATTTTGTAACCTCCTTGGGAGCTACTGCTACAAGTTTGGGTAATGTTGGGCCAGGTTTTGGTTCAGTTGGCCCAGCTGAAACATTTGCAGCTTTACCTGCTGCTGCCAAGTGGTTGCTGGCACTGTTAATGTTACTAGGCAGGCTTGAGCTCTTTACTGTATTGATGATGTTCAATCCAAATTTCTGGATCAATAAATAATTGTCTATTTTTTTGCGATT
Source organism: Cyclobacteriaceae bacterium (assembly GCA_036788235.1). Taxonomy (GTDB): domain Bacteria; phylum Bacteroidota; class Bacteroidia; order Cytophagales; family Cyclobacteriaceae; genus JAFIEV01. The sequence goes on along the minus strand of DAIQNU010000164.1, from coordinate 6,674 downwards.
GACATTGATCTCAATTCCACTTTTTTATTGATATTGTATTAGTTTTTTAACTTTTCATAAGCTACTATGCGCAAGTCCCTGATCTGCAAATCATTCCACCAATCGTGGGTTATTGCTTTTTGTATCATTTCTGTATACTTTTTTACACAATGTGGTTCTTCCAAGTCTGATGATACCCTCACAATTGACAATCGTTTTGGAGAATATATTAATGCCTTCACAGCTGGTGTGATTTCCAAAAATTCTGTAGTAAGTATAAAGTTAACACAGGATGCTAAAAATGCTCCGGAGGCAGGTACCGAAGCCTCCGGTAATTTATTCAGCTTTTCGCCCCAGGTAAAGGGAAAAGCCTTTTGGATTGATGCACGAACCATTGAATTCAGACCATCAGAGGACTTGAAATCGGGCACCAAATATTTGGTAAAATTCAATATAGGTTCTGTAGCAGATGTACCCAAAGAGCTTAGAACCTTTGAGTTTTCAATACAAGTGATCACCCAGAATTTTGATCTTGTAGGAACAGGCTTAAAAACCACTGACGTAAAAGAATTGAAAACCATGGCATTTGAAGGCTATATTTCAACAGCCGATGTATCTGAGACCAGCGAAATTGAAAAAATGCTGAAAGCTTCGCAGCAAGGTCGTAAGCTGGAAATTGTCTGGACACATGAGCCTTCAGAATTGCGTCACCTATTTGAAATAAAAGGCATACAAAGAGACGAAAAAGCCACTTCACTGTTGCTGGAATCTGATGGTGCCTCTATTCAAGTGAAAAGAGTGGATAAAGAAGAAATTGAAATCCCCGCCATAGGCGATTTTAAACTTATGCGCATAGAAGTGGTGCAAACACCGGATCAATACCTTTCTTTATTGTTTTCTGACCCACTGGATGAAAAACAGAACTTCAATGGAATGGTTCAAATTGGCAATGTGAGCAATTTGCGCTATCAGGCTACAGGCAATGAGCTTAAGGTATATCTACCTTCACGTCAAACTGGCCAAATTCAAGCAAAAATTCATGCAGGTATCAAAAACGTTCTTGGCTATAAATTCAATAAAACAGAAGAACGCGAGGTGCTATTTCAGCAAATGAAACCCATGATAAGACTGTCGGGCAAAGGGGTTATTTTACCCTCTACAGATGGCATGATCTTTCCTTTCGAAGCAGTAAACCTCAATGCAGTTGATGTAAAAATCATCAAAATATATGAAAATAACGTTGCGCAATTTTTGCAAACCAATGATCTCAAAGGCAGCAATCAAATGCGAAGAGTGGGCTATCCGGTTATAAACAAAAGAGTTTCACTGGCCAATAGCGGCGTCACTGATTTTGGACGTTGGAATAGATTTACCCTTAACCTTGATGACCTGATCAAAGCAGAGCCCGGTGCAATTTACCAGATAGAGATGGGCTTTAAAATGGCCTATAGTACTTTTCATTGCGAAGGTGTATCTGCCAATGAAGTAGCACAATTGCAATTTGCAGATCGCGAAAAAGTAGAAGATTGGGATACACCAGACAGCTACAGCTATTGGGACGATGACTATTATGGAGGATATGACAATGAATATGAATGGTCGGAACGAGACAACCCTTGCCATAAAACTTACTATATACAACAAGCACGTAGCAATGCTATTAAAAGAAACATTCTGGCATCCGATCTAGGGTTAATCGCCAAAAGGGGAGAAGATGGTAAAATGATGGTGATTGCAACGGATTTAAAAACGACAAAACCCGTTTCAGGTGTTGCCATTGAACTGCTCGATTATCAACAACAAATAAATGCCAAAGGCTCTACTGATAGCGATGGAATGGCATTTTTTCAAACTGAACGAAAGCCGTATTTGGTGATTGCCACCTACCAGCAGCAAAAGGGTTATCTCAAAGTAGATGAGGCTTCTTCGCTCTCCTTGTCCAATTTTGAAGTATCAGGAGCCATTATCCAGAAGGGCATCAAAGGTTTTATCTATGGCGAAAGAGATGTTTGGCGTCCGGGCGATTCATTGTATTTGAGTTTTATGCTTGAAGATCGCCATAAGATACTGCCAGCAAACCATCCGGTGATTTTTGAATTGATTGATCCTCGCGGGCAAATGGAGCAGCGAATTACCAAATCTTCGGGCTTGCATGGAATTTATACATTTAACACCCTTACACAGGAAGATGCAGCAACCGGTAATTGGCAGGCTATAGTTAAAGTTGGGGGTGCGGAGTTTAGCCGTACCATAAAAATTGAAACCATCAAGCCTAACAGGCTGAAAATCAATCTTGATTTTGGCACAGAATCGTTGAGCAGTGCCCGTGAAAGTATTACCGGCAACCTTGAAGTAAAATGGTTGCATGGAGCTACAGCTAAAAATCTACGGGCAGTATTTGATGTAGTATTCAGCCCTGTAAAGACAACCTTTAGCAAATACACAGACTATGTATTCGAAGATGCATCGAAAGATTTTTATACAGAGAAAGTAGAGGTTTTTGATGAACGCATCGATGAGCAGGGCAAGGCTGTTGTTCGTATGAAAATGCCCTCTGACCTTAGCCCCCCGGGCAAGCTCAACGCCTATTTCAGTGGCAGGGTATTTGAAGAAAGTGGTGATTTCAGTGTTGATCGCTTTTCAATACCTTATTCGCCCTATAATTCATATGTAGGCGTCAGAATCCCCAAAGGTGACTCAAGGGGAATGTTGCTAACAGATACAACTCATTATGCAGATTTGGTTGTGGTTGATCATGCCGGCAGCAGCGTATCAAGATCGCAACTGGAAGTGGAAATATACAAGCTTGACTGGCGCTGGTGGTGGGACAATAGCTTCGAAAACCTGTCGAATTACGTAGGCAGGAGCTATCATAGGCCTGTTCACAAAAGTGTGGTAGCCGCAAACCAGGGTAAAGGTCGTGTAGCGTTCAAAATCGATTATCCGGAGTGGGGTCGCTATTACATCAAAGTTTCAGATCCGGCTTCGGGACATAGCACCGGTACTACTTTTTATATGGATTGGCCAGGCTGGGCTGCTCGCGGTAAAAAAGCTTTTCCTGATGCTGCTACCATGCTTAATGTGAGTACAGACAAAGAGAAATACAATACTGGTGAGCAGGTCAATCTAAGTATTCCGGGAAGTAATGCCGGAAGAGCACTGGTTAGTGTCGAAAATGGATCGAGTGTAATTAATACATGGTGGGTCGAAACTGCAGCCGGAGAAACCCCATTTTCCTTTAAAGTGACTGAAGATATGGCGCCAAATATTTTTGTGCATGTGCACTTGCTGCAACCCCATGCCCAAACGGTAAATGACTTGCCGATCAGGCTCTACGGATTGCTTTCATTAAATATCGAAAATCCTCAAAGCAGGCTCAACCCTGAAGTAAAAACATCAGAAAGTTTTGAGCCGGGTAAAGAAGTAAAAATTGAAGTTAAAGAAACAAATGGCAAAGCCATGGCCTACACAGTGGCCGTAGTCGACGAAGGTTTGCTGGACTTGACCCGCTTCAAGACACCGGATCCCCATGCGAAGTTTTATGCCAAAGAAGCACTAGGCGTACGCACATGGGATGTATATGACGATGTGATGGGTGCTTTCGGTGGACGATTGGAGCGCATGCTGGCCATAGGAGGAGATATGCAAGGTGTTAATCCTGCCGGAGTAAAGGTGAACCGCTTTAAGCCTGTAGTGAAATTTTTAGGGCCATATTATCTTGCTGCTGGCAAAACTGCCACCCACTCATTCACAATGCCTCAGTATGTAGGATCTGTGAGAACAATGGTGGTAGCTGCATACAATGGTAGCTATGGACATGCAGAAGTGGCAACACCCGTCAGACAAACACTTATGGTGCTGGCATCTTTACCGAGGGTTTTGGGGCCAGGCGAAAAGCTAAGCTTGCCTGTAAATGTTTTTGCGATGCAAAAAAGCCTGGGCAACACCAAAATACAGTTAAAAACTTCTGACTTGCTTCAAGTTGTCGGTAATCAAAGTAAGCAAATCAATTTTGACCAGGAAGGTGAGGAGATGGTGTCTTTTGATCTTCAGGTAAAACGTGGAACTGGTAATGCATGGGCAGAAGTGGAAGTGAGTGCTGGCACGCACAAGGCAAACTACAGAATTGATATAGAGGTGCGCAATCCGAATCCTGAAATTACGGATGTGCTGGAAGCCATGATTGAACCCGGAAAAACCTGGGAAGCTTCTTTTAATGCACTTGGTATTGAGGGTTCAAACCAGGCAAGTATTGAATTGAGCAACATTCCCCCTATAAATCTGGAAGCCAGGTTAAAGTACTTGCTCGGATATCCGCATGGTTGCCTCGAGCAAACTGTTTCCATGGCATTCCCCCAGTTGTTTATTGGTGATTTTGTACAACTAAGTACAGAAAAAAAGATGCAGGTTGAGGAGAATGTTAAAGCTACTATTGAAAAAGTTAGGAGGTTTCAGCATACGGATGGTGGTTTTACTATGTGGCCAGGGGTTGTAAATATTAATGACTGGACAACCTCTTATGTAGGGCACTTTTTGGTAGAAGCACGTCGTAAAGGTTATACAGTTCCAGAATCTTTAATGGGTTCGTGGAGGTCATTTCAGGAACGAACCGCCAATAGTTGGTCAAGTGCTAATTCAAAAAACTATGGAGATTTAATGCAAGCCTATCGATTATATACCCTGGCATTAATCGGTAGTCCTTCCCAAGGTGCTATGAACAGGCTTCGTGAGGGCGGAAAACTAAGCGCACAGGCTTCATGGCGACTGGCCGCAACCTATGTGGTGATCGGACAAACAGATGCAGCCAATCAGCTTATTGCAGGTGCTTCAACGGCTATTCCTGCTTACAGGGAAATGCACAACACCTATGGCTCGAATATTCGCGACGAAGCTATGATTTTAGAAACACTGATATTGCTAGGCCAAAAAGAAAAAGGAATGCCCTTACTTAAAAAAATATCCGCATCCTTAAGCCGCTCTGATGAATGGATGAGCACACAAACCACGGCATATGCCCTTATGGCAGTAGCGAAATTTAGTGGTGCCTATGAAAAAAGCAACCAGCTTCGCGCTGACTATTCATTCAACAGCAGCAAATTTTCGGCAATGAATGCTGATCATCCTATGGTGAGCAAAGAGTTGCCGGACATTAAATCAAAAAACAATGTGGCTGTAAAAAACAATGGAACTTCACCTTTATTTGTAAGAGTCGTGCATTCCGGTCAGCCTGTTGAAGGGCATTTAGTGGCGGAGGTAAATCAAGGAGTGAATTTGAGTGTGGTTTTCAAATCCATGGCGGGTGCGATTATTCAACCTAACGAAATAAAACAGGGTACAGACTTTATGGCTGAAGTCACCATACAAAACCCCGGTATTCGCGGCGATTTACATGAAATGGTGCTCAATCAGGTGTTTCCATCTGGCTGGGAGATACATAATATGCGCATGGACAAGGCTTTTGAAGCCAGACCCAACGCTTCCAAAGCGATTTATCAGGATATTCGTGATGACCGTGTCTACACCTATTTTGATTTGCCATCAGGACAAAAGAAAACCTTCGCTGTTTTTTTAAATGCATCATATACAGGATCGTATTTACTTCCAGCCACAAGCTGCGAAGCCATGTATGATGCCACCATTAATGCACGAGTACCGGGACAGGAAGTGGTGGTTACCAAAGACTAATGTATGATTTAAATGTAATTCACCATAGGAAGAAAGCTCAGCTAAATTGATTCTAAATACATTGAAGGAAAAACTTTGCAGGTAAAAAGTCGTCTATTATTGAGATAAATGATTTTTTGTGACTGTGGATTTTGTAAAGCCACAGTGCATTGTATCTTTGAAACGGAATTATGCCAAGTAAGAAGAAATGCCCTCAATGTGGTGAATGGAGTGTTTGGAATGAAAATCCTAACGATACTTGCGAGCATTGCGGTAGTATATTAGACCAAAAATCAGTAAAGAGAATGGAAATTCGAGCGGAAGCAAAAGCCTTGTCTAAGGAGAAATGGATTTTCGCAATTAAGGATTCAGATAATGGATTTATGCGTTTTCTAAAGCAAGTTGGGAATACGACTTATATGGTCTTTATGGTAATTTTATCCTTTATTATGGGATTGATTGCAGCGTTGCCTGCATGATCGCTACATATAGCCAGCCATGGTTTATTATAATTTGCTGTAGCTTTTGGCTTCAGTATTACTTACAAAGTATAGGCATACATATCAATTTAGTGCACTCCTATTGGGATGATCTTATCAGCATCCCAATAATTCTTCATATTATTATCGGTTTATTTCGTGGTTTTCATCCACATGGCAAGGCATTTGTTTTTGAAAAAGGACATATCATTTTGGCAGTGTTGTGGGTGAGTGTTTGGTTCGAAGGAATATTGCCTTTGATATCACCCCAGTACATTGCCGACCCTATAGATGTACTTATGTATGTCATAGGTGGATTAATCTATTATTTTTTTCTTAATAAGCCTATAATTGCGAAGCACTGATTGCAAGGAGATTTTGGGGGATATGACCTTTTCCGAAAATAAATTTTGTATTTTAAACTAGTTTTTACAGACTTTGACTTTATTTTTTATGGTTTTATGTATATGTTTAATATTTAAAATATAACATTTATTAATGCCTCGCCGAAAGAAAGACATATTACTAAAAAGTGCCTTCGAAGAATCTTTT
>DAIQNU010000163.1:0-8146 GCA_036788235.1 Cyclobacteriaceae bacterium | reverse complement strand
GTAGAACCATGCTCACCTGGCTTTATGGTTAACATAATTTCATCACTTGCTAATACAGCTGACACTGGAAACACACCTCCGGAGAGCGCCTTACCCAGAATCAGAATATCCGGATTAAAACCTTCATGGTGGCAAGCAAGTAATTTTCCTGTGCGACATAGCCCTGTTTGTACTTCGTCTGCAATAAAAAGTACGTTACTGGCTTGGCACATGGCAAAGGCTTTTTTCAAATATCCTTCGTCTGGTACTACAACACCAGCTTCGCCTTGAATTGGTTCTACCATAAATCCCGCGACAAATGGATCTCTCAATGCTTTTTCAAGCGCAGTAAGGTCATTGTAAGGTATGATTTCGTAGCCCGGCATAAAAGGACCAAAATTGGTGGTGCTTGATGGGTCAGTAGAAGACGATATTGCAGCGAGTGTTCTACCCCAGAAGTTTCCACCAACAAATATGATTTTAGCCTGATTTTCAGGAATGCCCTTTACCTCGTAGCCCCATTTTCGACATAGTTTTACGGCAGTTTCTCCACCTTCTACTCCGGTATTCATTGGCAACACACGGTCGTAGCCAAAATATTCTGTAATATAAGCTTCGAACTTTCCCAATACGTCATTGTGAAAAGCCCTTGATGTAAGGGTGATTTTTTGAGCCTGAGCTATAAGAGCATTTAATATTCTTGGATGGCAGTGACCTTGATTTACTGCACTGTAGGCCGATAGGAAGTCAAAATACTTTTTGCCCTCAACATCCCAAACATGTACACCGACTCCACGCTGAAGTACTACTGGCAGAGGATGGTAATTTGTTGCGCCAAATTTATTTTCCAGGTCAATGGCATCCTGGCTACATTCTATACTGTATTGCATTGTGTTTGCTTTATGAACGCAAATATCAAATTTTATGCGCTTAATTTTGTAGCTTCAAAGGTATAAAAATAAGCGTACTTCAAAAAAATACCTATCCTAATGGTTTTGTATAATACAAAAGATCTTATTGCGTTTAAACATAGCAATAGTATAATATATCGATCCTGTAAAAGTATCAAGATAATATACCGTGAAATCAAGTCATTACAGTTATAATAAGCCTATCGAAGGAGCTGATTTTTATTACAATCAGCATGGTTTAATGGTTTTTACATCACATTATTTACTCAAGCAGGCAGACTGCTGTCATAATAAGTGCATGCATTGCCCATATTTGAATAACAAAGTGAAGCCTAACTCTTGGAATAAAAAAAAGTCACACGATTATTAAGGATTCAGTCTTTGATGTAATAAATATTTTTTGCACCTTTGCATTCCGTTTCCAAAACTGAAGAAATTATAAAGAAATGTCGAGGATTTGTCAAATAACTGGTAAGCGACCAAAGGTGGGGAACAATGTTTCTCATGCCAATAATAAAACCAAAAGATGGTTTCGCCCCAACTTACATAAGAAAAGGTTTTTCTTACCTGAAGAAAACAGGTGGATAACCTTAAAGGTATCATCTACTGCATTAAGGACTATCAACAAAAATGGTCTAAGTGCTACCTTGAAAAAGGCTCGCGCTAAAGGTACACTTACGGTTTAATTTTTGTTTAATAATTAAAGACTATGGCAAAGAAAGGTAACAGGGTACAGGTAATACTCGAATGTACTGAGCACAAAAACTCAGGCTTGCCGGGAACTTCAAGATATATTACCACCAAGAACAGGAAAAATAAGCCTGAAAGATTGGAGATGAAGAAGTACAATCCAATCATGAAGAAAAAAACAGTTCACAAAGAAATTAAATAATCATGGCTAAGAAGGTAGTTGCTACACTTAAAACCACTACGGGTAAAGCTTACGCGAGGGTTATAAAGGCAGTTAAATCAGAAAAAACTGGTGCTTACACTTTCAGGGAAGAAATGGTTCCCGTGGATGGTGTAAAGGACGTACTGGCTAAATAGTCAGTAAAATACATATTGCATATTTAAGTCCCTTGTTCTGCTTGGGACTTTTTTGTATTGAGTTACCATTATTCCCACAATAACCACTTTACTTTTCACGAAAAATGGCTCTTTTCGGATTTTTTACCAAAGAAAACAAAGAAAGTCTGGACAAAGGTTTAGAAAAAACGAAAGAAAGTTTTTTTACCAAACTTGGCAAAGCGGTTGTCGGTAAGTCGAAAGTTGATGAAGAAGTACTTGATGAGTTGGAAGAGGTTCTCATAAGCGCAGATGTAGGCATCAATACTACGCTAAAGATAATCGATCGCATAGAAGCTCGTGTTGCAAAAGATAAATATCTGAATGCACAAGAGCTGGATCAAATTTTAAAAGCTGAAATTTCAGAATTACTTTCTAATAATTCCTCTGGAGATGTCAACAATTTTGGCATTCCAATAGGAACTAAGCCCTATGTTGTGTTGGTAGTTGGTGTAAATGGAGTAGGAAAAACCACCACTATAGGCAAATTAGCAGCGCAATATAAAAATGATGGTAAAAAAGTTTTACTGGGTGCTGCAGATACATTTAGAGCAGCAGCCGTTGATCAGTTAAAGCTATGGGGTGTACGGACTGGTGTGCCTGTAATATCACATGGTATGAATACAGATCCTGCATCGGTAGCTTTCGATGCAGTAAAAGAAGCTGTAAACCAACAAGCAGATATTGTTATTATTGATACAGCGGGCAGGTTGCATACCAAGGTCAACTTAATGAATGAACTTTCTAAAATAAAGCGGGTTATTCAAAAAGTACTTCCAGACGCTCCACACGAAATATTATTGGTATTGGATGGTAGCACGGGCCAGAATGCAGTAATACAAGCCCGCGAATTTACCAAAGCAACTGAAGTTACAGCCCTAGCGATCACCAAGCTCGATGGAACTGCAAAAGGTGGCGTAGTAGTAGGAATAAGTGATGAATTTAAAATACCAGTAAAATATATTGGTGTAGGAGAAAAAGTTACAGACTTGCAGTTGTTTAATAAAGCTGAGTTTATCGATTCACTTTTTGGTAGAAAATAACCTAACCGGATTTACTTTTAATGCATTAAGAGCGGCTACAATCTCCGTGGCATTCAAAATTTATTCAAATCTACACCAATCTTATTTTGTTTAACTAGAAATTTAAAAAATCCTTTTTTGCAGATTAATTTCATTTTTTTGAATACACTTATTTTGAATCTGCCTGTTTAATCTTCTAAATCACCGGCGCCTGGGAAAACTTTTTTGCGGAAAGGAATTCTATAGTATATATAATAATTAAAACCCCAGGTACTTTCATCAATATTCTTGCCATACCCAGGTAAGTAATATGGCCTTAATGTTTCGTTGCCCCTATATCTGGGCGACAATTTATAGCGAACAGTAAACCCCATGTATATTTCCTGAATAATTCTAATGCGCATGCCCGTAACAAATTCAACCCAAGAAGTTCTTATTCCATTTGTGTTTATTTCAATTTCCTCCGTTGGCCATCCTGAGTTGATTTCCACGCCATTATTGGTAGAAAATTGAGTGGATTCGTTTAGTCCTCCATTGGCCAGACGAAACCCAAAGTAAAACACGCTATGCGTAGTATCTTGATTTAAAAAGTTGAAATCAGCACCTATTCGCATATAGCTTCCCTGCGAGTTGTAATTGTGGTAATTCTCATTGGCCGTATAGGAAACTCGACCATAATCAGCCACCAGAAAAAACTTATGAATGTCGATATCCGCTGTAAGCTCCCAGGGCTTCAGATTTTGTGAAAATGCCTGGTACCCAAAATAAGGCAGATCTGTTCCTACACGTACACCTGATGGAATAAATCTACCTGGTTGAGCATAGCTTGGCTGAAAAGCTAAACTAAACCAAAATAATATACTAGCGGTATATAGCGATCTGATATTCATTAAATATTCCTAAAGTATAGTGGAGTTGGCGGTATGCAGTAAAATTAGTCGACTCAATTTCTAAATTTGTATAGGCTTGTTCGATGCCGCAATCTGGTGAGATTACACGCTGCGAACGCGAATAACTAACCGTAATGGTTCGTTCAAACTCTTGAAAAACGTTAATGTTGCCTACACGAATACTGTCCATGTATGTCATATGAAAAGTACTGCTATCAGCAGTTGGGTTTACTTGCAAGCTAAGTATATTCATTAGGGTATCATCTACAAAAATCGAATCATTGCCCACCGCTTCAACCCGCATGATCAAAACTCTTTTGGCGGTGCTGCTATCTTCACTATTGTAAAAACGAAGCCTTAGTGCATTTGAATGAGCAGAACGGCAGTCTTCCACTTCACAAGACAGTAGCCCAAGTAAAATCCAGGAAAAGAACAGCCAGACTATTCGCAATTTTTTACTCACTTTTTTGGATGATCAATTATTGTAAACGAAATAAGGTTTAAAAAGCGCAAAGTTATCGCATTTCATGAATTCGCTGTGGTACATTCTCATTTTTTTACATCAAACCTACAGCTTAGTTTTTCATTTCGTACTTTTGCAATTCAAAATGCTATCGTATTGAAAACAAAATCATTACCCAATCAAAAAAACAAGGTTAATATTGTAACGCTGGGGTGCGCCAAAAATATTGTTGACTCTGAAGTATTGCTGACCCAACTCAAAGGCAATGGCGTAGAGGCCGTCCATGAATCTGTACGTGACGATGCCTCGGTGGTGATTGTAAATACCTGCGGATTTATAGAAAATGCCAAGCAGGAATCTATCGACACTATATTGCGCTGGGCCTCTGCCAAAGAGGCTGGCCAGATTGAAAAGTTGTATGTTACGGGTTGCCTTTCGCAGCGCTACAGGCAAGATCTTGAACAGGAAATCCCCGGTGTAGATGCCTGGTTCGGCACCATGGAACTTCCATTATTGCTAAGACGATTTAATGCGAACTATAAGCACGAACTGGTTGGTGAGCGCATTACCACCACTTCAAGACATTATGCCTACCTGAAGATATCGGAAGGTTGCGACCGTCCTTGTTCCTTTTGCGCTATACCACTTATGCGTGGCAAGCACATCTCCAAAAGCATAGAAGATCTTGTAAGCGAGGCAAAAAATTTAGCTAAAAATGGCACCAAAGAATTGTTATTGATTGCGCAGGACTCTACCTATTACGGTCTGGATTTGTATAAAGAACGTAAGTTGGCAGAACTTATGCAGCGACTATCAGATGTGGAAGGCATTGAATGGATTCGCCTGCACTATGCCTTTCCAACGGGTTTCCCCGAAGATGTACTGAAAGTGATGGCAGAGCGTAGCAACATTTGTAATTATTTGGATATGCCTTTGCAACATGCTTCTGATCAACTGCTTAAGCTTATGCGAAGAGGAACCACCCGAAAGAAAACCACAGAATTAATCAATAAAATTAGAATGCAGGTGCCCGGCATAGCCTTGCGAACTACGATGATCGTAGGCCATCCCGGCGAAGAAGAGGAAGATTTTGCTGAACTCATGGATTTTGTTTCAGAAATGAAATTTGAGCGATTAGGTGTTTTTACCTATTCGCATGAAGAAGATACACATGCCTTTTCTATGGTCGACAATGTACCAGAAGAAATAAAAGCCCAAAGAGCTACTGATCTTATGGACTTGCAGTCAGAAATTTCATTACAAAAAAATCTCGAAAAAGTAGGGGGCACCTTCAAAGTACTGATAGATCGGAAAGAGTCGGGCTATTTCATAGGTCGTACGGAAGCCGACAGTCCGGAAGTGGACAACGAGGTATTTATAGATGCCAAGGAAAATTATTTAAGAATTGGCGATTTCGCGACAGTAGAAGTGACTGATGCAACAGAATTTGATCTTTATGCTAAACCTTTATAACAGGATTAGGCTTTAGCGCGTTTCGTTACAGATATGCAGATAAAAGAAGAAACCGAAGCCAATTGTACCGGTAAGACTGGCAAGCAAAATTATACAGTTGAGCGCCTGGAATTGCGCAAAACAAATAGTTTTTCTTCCTTGCTCAACGACTATCTCGAAGATGCAAGTGAACTTAAGCCATTTTATGGTAACCGGCCTGCCATCCATGAGTTTTCGAAACAAATTGAACAAAAAACTATTAGCCCCGAAAAGCGCCAGGTTTTGGTTGAACGCTTGCAAAAGCAATATGAAGGACTAGATATTGATAACCAGACGGGGCAAAACATAGCTGATTTACAGCAAAGTCACACCTACACCGTAACTACGGGACATCAATTGAACCTCTTTACCGGGCCTTTATATTTTATATATAAAATCATTTCGGTGATCAATACTTGTAGGCAACTGTCTCAAAAATACCCGGACTGCAAGTTCGTGCCTGTGTACTGGATGGCTACCGAAGATCACGATTTTGAGGAAATTAGTCATTTTAAATTGTTTGGTAAAGAATATAAATGGCAAAGAGATGCCGGGGCGGCTGTTGGAAGAATGGATCTTCATGGTCTGAAAGAGCAGGTATTTGATCAGCTTGATGAAGAATTGACGACTTTTAAAAAGTCTTATTTAGAAAGTGACAACTTAGCAAACGCTACCCGCAAACTGGTACACGGTCTTTTTGGTCATTTGGGTCTTGTTATTATCGATGGCGATGACAAATACTTGAAGCAATCATTTACACCGATTATAAAAGACGAGCTTTTGCAAAGACAATCCGGTAGTCTGGTAGAAGAAAGCTCTGCAAAACTCAACGATTTGGGCTATACGGCTCAGGTTTTTCCGCGTGAGATTAATCTGTTTTACCTGACAGATAAACTTAGGGGTCGCATAACTTTTGAGCAAGAAAAATATCAAGTAGTTGGTAGCGAAATTACTTTTACAGAAAAAGAAATACTGGAAGAGCTTGAGGCATTTCCTGAAAGGTTTAGTCCGAATGTATTGCTGCGACCTTTTTATCAAGAGACTATTTTGCCAAACCTCGCTTATATAGGAGGTCCAGCAGAAATCGCTTATTGGTTTCAGCTAAAAACGGTATTTGATCATTATGAATTACCTTTCCCGATACTTATGCCACGAAATTTTGCCCTTGTTATAGGTACAGTTTTAGCGCGCAAATTGGAGCATTTGATATCTGATATTGAAGAATTGTTTTTGGATATCAAGGAATTGAAAGCAGGTTATATAGCTCGTGTAAGCAAGCATCAACCCGAAATTGCCCAGGAAATGGCTGCTATTGCTGAATGGTTTGAAAAAATAAAAGCAAAAGCCGTGGCTATTGATAAAAGCCTTGATGGCTTCATTGGTGCCGAGGCCAACAAAACAGCCAAATCCCTTGAAAACATTGAAAAAAGACTCATAAAATCGGAGGAGCGAAATCAGGAAACCGGCATAAAACAACTTGAAGGATTAAAGGAAAAACTTTTTCCAGGCGGGGGGCTACAGGAGCGCACAGATAATTTTCTCAATTTTTATATAAATAACCCTTGCTTTGTAGATGATTTGGTAGAAATACTCGATCCATTCGATTTCAGTATGTATGTGATCAAATATGCCTGATAAAAAAAGCCTTAGAAGTATTTATATCCAGAAGCGAAAAGAGCTAAATGCTGATGAGCTTCGAATCTTCAATCAAAATATCCATCAGCATTTTTTGCATTATTTTTCTGGTCTTGCCTGTAAAAATGCACATATCTATTTACCCATAGCACGTTTAATTGAGGTAGATACCTGGCCATTGATTGCAGAATTCCAACGTATGGGGCTCGATATCTATGTGCCGAAATTTAGTGAAGATGACCACCAAATGCAGAGTGCCAAATTAAAACCAGAAACTGAATGTAAAACTAACAAATGGGGAGCGCCCGAACCACTGCTGGCAGAAATCCACGATCAAAAAATTGCTATCGATGTGCTGATTGCTCCTTTGCTGGCCTATGATGTCAAAGGCTACAGAGTTGGCTATGGTAAAGGCTACTATGACCGGTTTATCAGTCAGCTAAATCCAGTCCCCAGGATCATTGGGCTTTCATTTTTTGAGCCTGAACTATTGATCACTGATGTTGATACTTATGATATGGCCATGAATGCTTGTGCTACACCCGAAGGCATAAAAATATTCCCATAATAGGTTGTACTTTTTTTGCAATAAAGTTTTCTAGAGTGCTTTCATAGCCCGCACCATTTCAAATTTGTGCGGTGGCCCCGGCAAGCTTGAATACTGTGCGGCGGTTCATCTGTCTTTCTCCC
>DAIQNU010000162.1:0-8198 GCA_036788235.1 Cyclobacteriaceae bacterium | reverse complement strand
TAAAAAAAACTTTGTAGGGTTATTTGATTTGTCTAGAATTGAATGTTAAATAATGCGAATGGCCAAAGATCCACTTTGCAACTTAAATCAATATGATAAGAATAGTAGTAATTCTCATTTTTGCATTGCCATGGTTGTTTTCATGTATTGAGCGAGATAAAGCAGAAAGTGATAAAAGCGCAATAGGTAACTACAATTTCTTAAATGACTTACCTACTTTTACGGCGGACAGTCTGGTAAATGTTGTTATAGAAATTCCTGCGGGGACTAATCAAAAATGGGAACTGAATAAAGCAAACGGTCAAATCGAATGGGAACAAATTACCGCCGATTCATTCAGGGTTGTCAATTACCTTTCCTATCCGGCCAATTATGGTTTTGTACCTCAAACATATTTGTCTGAAGAAACAGGTGGTGATGGTGATCCTATAGATGTTTTTGTATTAGGTGAATCAATAGCTCGCGAAACTGTTGTTACCGCACGGATCGTAGGCATAATCCATATGCTCGATGATAATGAAGCAGATTCTAAGCTGTTGGCTGTTAATACCAATGGGCCGGGCTTAAATGTTTATTCCTTTGAGATGTTGAATAACAAATATCCGGGTGTTACAGAAATTATCAAGCTTTGGCTTTCACATTACAAAGGCCATGAAAAAGTAAAAATATTATCTGTAAACGATGAAAAAGATGCGATACGATATCTTAAAAAAGCGCACATCGATTATATTGCCAAGCAAGAAAATTAGAAATTAATACTATGATTCATTCTTTGAAATATTCAGTCATTCTTCTTTTGTTTTTTATTACAGGTTGTAAAGGCACCCTTGAAAAAAACACTTCACCTCAACATGCTAATGATATTGTAGAAGTTAATATAAAAGAACCTTTGGAATTTGCAATAAGCGGATTGCATGCAGAAAATGATAGTATACTATTAAGAGTGGCAATTTTGGGCGATGCAGAACCTAAGCCCTTGGCTGAATTCCCAAATATGGATTCTGCAGTTGAACAAATTAACGCCCTATCAGAGGAATTTACTATTGATTTTGTGATTGGCGTAGGCGACATTGCTCATAATGGAACAGAAATTCAGTACGAAGCTGCAACTCAAGTTCTGCAGAAATTAAAAGCCCCTTTCTATTCCATCATGGGTAATGAAGAACATAGCAGCACTGTTGAAAGATATTTGCAATATGCCCAAAAGTGGAACAGCAAAATTACAAGTCCAAGTTATGTAATCAACCACGATAAGCTGGCAATTGTATTTGCATCACCAGATCATGGTCGTGATTTCAATGATAATGGAGCACAATGGATTCTTGATCAAATTCAGCGATTAAATCCAAAACCGATAGTGCTTGTAGTGCACGGTGCCCAAAAAGGAGTTTTTCCAGAAAACTCCGAGAAGGGTATTAGCAACGAGCTGTTTGTAGAACAAGTCGTTTCGCAACCAAACCTCGTGGCTGTTATATCCGGAGATCTTCACATGGATATGGATAGGGCAAACCACTCAAAGAAAATAGACCATGTCCATTATCTTCATATTCCAGCTTTGGAACGTACCAAAACACCTGATGAAACAAATCACACTCCCATGTTTCGGATTATGACTTTTTTCAAAGATGATAAAGTTACAGTTGATACTTATGCGGTAGGAGACTATATACCACGAAAGGAGCATGCTTATACTTTTTCACTTTCAATATCCGAATAGAAAATTAAATTTTACTAAGCTGGAGGATTATCATATAAAAATTGCCAAAGGTCATCCAGGCATTTAGACTACAGAAATTTACAATTAGCTATTATAGCTACTTATCAAATAATTGAGAACTTAAAAAATGCCCATAGTTAGGAATTTTGAGCATAAAAAAATCAATTTACTAATTTCAATCGCTACTATTACTCTTTCTTAATGCTAATCTCATTAGCTACACCGACAGCCGAAAACCGGATAAATAAGGTCATTGGTTTTTCAGACTTCTGTGGACACTCCGGGCCTGGCTGTATGTAATACATGTAATATTTCTGATTTCGTTGGTAAAGTTCCTGTGCATCAGGCCTGCCAAGAATATCAATTATATCAGAAGTTGATTTTCCTCTCAATCTAAATTTCACCTTGAGTAAATCATCCTTCATATTTTCACGCACACCTTCACAACCATTTCGGTCTTCTATCCATGCGTCCGATTCAAAATCAACAAAACGCTGCTTTCGTGCGCATCCGTTCAGGCAAATAATAAATACCAAAAGTAGTGCTACACGAATTGATCCTAATTTCATCTATTTCTATTTTTTCAATGATGCTTTTATTATTCTTAAGTGGCATCTTTACATTAACTCATCCTTCATTAAAAGCGGAAAGCAGATTTTTGTTTAATTAAACAAAGTTTTTTGCAGAGTGACAGTCTAAACCATATTTAGCTGTTCACTATAGATTAATTGTTTCCTGACTGTTTAGCCAAACACTTCTAGTCCCTATAAATCATCCATTCCGCTTCATTTTGCAAATATAAAGCAAATGGGTTAAGAATATTTTAATTTGATATTAATAATGCCAAAGTGCTGAATTGTTCTTTTGTAGCTATTATTGCTTTTTATAGTTTTAGATGTAAAATCTACTACATTTGCTTACGTAATGTTTAAGGTTAAGTATGTATCTGTTAGATATTCACCTTGATGAAATTCATTTCAGATAAGTCAGACAGATGGTTAACCAATCGTATTTAGTATGCTATATGGTGATTCGCTTCATATTGCTGCTTTTGGCAATGCTTATTTACTGCGATTTGGTCTGGGATTATAAGGGATATTGGTCATCTCGTGGCTTATAGTATTTTTATTATGATTTATCTGAAAGTAAGTTTGTTAGGTAATATTTTTTCAGAGGAGTTTGCTAAAAATAGTATATGATCAATGCTGTAAATATTCCCTTTGGATTGGCAAATCCACTAGGGAGCACTTATTATCCAGAAGGAGTTAATTTTAGTATTTTTTCGAAGAATGCCACATCAATAGATCTGCTTTTATTCGACAAACCAGAAGATGAAAGACCTTCCAGGATATTGCGGCTGGATCCTAAGTATAATCGCACTTTTTATTATTGGCATATATTCGTTACCAAATTAAGGCCGGGTCAGTTGTATGGCTATCGTATTCAGGGGCCAGAAAATCCAGGTGCTGGCCATTTTTTTGATAAAGATAAACTTATCCTGGATCCTTATGCAAGGGCGGTTGCAAATACCCACAAATACAGTCGCGAAGCAGCCTCGAAACCTGGCAACAATTATGGTGTTGCGCTAAAGTCAGTTGTGGCAGATCCATTTGAGTATGATTGGGAAGGTGACCAGCCAATTCAAAAGCCCTATGCCAGCACCATGATTTATGAGATGCATGTGAAGGGCTTTACGGCGCATCCAAGCTCGGGCGTAGATAAAGCCAATAGAGGAACATATGCAGGACTAATAGAGAAAATACCTTATCTAAAAGAACTGGGTGTGACTGCTGTTGAGCTAATGCCAGTGCAGCAATTCGACATGTTAGATGCACGTCCACCTTTGAATAATTACTGGGGCTACAGTCCTATAGCTTTTTTTGCGCCACATGCTGGCTACAGTAAAGCATCGCCTCATAAGCCATTGGAAGTACTAACCGAATTTAAAGATATGGTTAAAGCATTTCATAAAGCTGGCATTGAAGTAATTCTTGATGTGGTATTTAACCACACTGCTGAAGCCGGAATGGATGGGCCAATACTATCTTTTAAAGGCATTGAAAATAAATCATATTACATTTTTGATCAGAAAAATGCGAGCTACAAAGATTACACTGGATGTGGCAATACACTCAATGCCAACCATTCAGTTGTAAGACGTATGATCATGGACTGTTTGCGCTCTTGGGTTACAGAGTTTCATATTGATGGATTTCGGTTTGATTTGGCCTCTGTTTTATCTCGTGATGAGTCCGGAGTTCCCCTTGAAAATCCACCCGTATTATGGGAAATTGAGTCTGATCCTGTATTGGCAGGCACAAAAATTATAGCCGAGGCCTGGGATGCCGCAGGTCTCTATCAGGTGGGTAATTTCATTGGAGATCGCTGGGCTGAATGGAACGGTAAGTACCGCGATCATGTTCGCAGATTTGTGAAAGGTGATAAGGGCATGGTATCTAAAATGGCCTCGAAAATTGTTGGCAGTCCTGATCTATTTCCAGAGCCCGACCGCGAACCGAACCGTAGCATTCATTTCGTAACTTGTCACGATGGTTTTACCATGCTCGATCTTGTTTCTTATAACAAAAAACACAACAAGGCCAATCTGGAAAATAGTCGTGATGGTGCCAATCACAATTTTAGTTGGAACTGCGGTACCGAAGGACCTACAAAAAATCACACTATAAATTCATTACGATTGCGTCAAGTCAAGAACTTTTTAACCATACTTTTCTTTTCCCAGGGCACACCCATGTTGCTTATGGGTGATGAATGCGGACGAACCCAACAAGGCAATAACAACGCCTACTGTCAAGACAATGAAATAAGTTGGTTTGATTGGTCTTTAGTTGACAGAAACAAAGATTTGTTGCGCTTTACACGTGGACTCATCAGAACTATGCAGTCGTTAAAAGTAATGCGAATAGAAAATCTCTTAGCCACAAATATGGAGCTAAACCAGCCGCATATTAGCTGGCATGGTGTTCGGCCTAATCAACCTGATTGGTCAGAAAATTCACACTCACTGGCCTTTACCATTGTACACCCCGGTGCTAATGAATATATACATGTTATGCTAAATGCATTTTGGGAGCCATTGAAGTTTGAATTGCCCAAATTGCCCGAAAAACGCCGCTACCGACAAATTGTAAATACTTCTTTACCTGCACCTGCTGACTATAGCGACATCGAAAGTGCCATGTATATAAATGGCCAGCATATTGTAGTGCCTGATCGCTCAGTCATTGTTCTATTCGGTAGTAAAGCATAGAATTATAAAAATACCCAGTTGTTCTTGACTTGAATATTTAAGAAATTTATATCACTAATACCAAGCCATAATACACACATCACTTTGAAGTAATCCTAACAATTATAGCTAGTGTGTCAACAAGAGAGGCCAAATTATTTGGACAATGGAGTGCGTTCAAAGGTTGTAATGATTGATAAGAACGTATTCAGTTTATCAATCAAAATTCAAATATAAGCTATATCAGCAAATAGATTATGTTGAGGCAATACTAAAGTAAGAGTAGTAATGATCGTAAGTATTGATCAATACACTACTTAACGCAACAATTTTGAAATACTATTATTTCATGTACCTTGGCTTCTTAATAATTGCCAAAGTAGAATTCTAGTGAATACAACGCCTAAAATATCCGTCATTTTCAGCACTTACAATAGTGTTGCCTGGTTGGAAAAAGTACTTTATGGTTTTGCAAACCAAACCTTCAAAGATTTTGAAATTGTAATAGCAGATGATGGTTCCGGGGTTGAAACCAAAAGCAAAATAGAAGCAATAAGAAAAGAGTTTGGGTTAAACATTAATCATGTTTGGCAACCAGATGAGGGATTTCAAAAGTCAAAAATATTGAACAAAGCAGTTTTAGGGGCTAGTGGCAACTATCTAGTTTTTACAGATGGCGATTGTATACCCCGAAAAGACTTTGTGGAAATTCATCATCGATTTGCAGAAAAGGGGTTTTTCTTATCCGGAGGCTATTTTAAGTTGCCAATGGAAACAAGTGAAATTATCACTAAGGATGATGTTTTCAATGGCAATGCTTTTGATAAGCAGTGGCTGTTGGATCACGGCCTTAAATGGACTTACAAATTATTGAAATTGACCTCTGAAGGATGGCTTGAAAAAGCGCTAAATAAGTTTACTCCGGCAGGTGCGCCTTGGAACGGACATAATTCTTCTGGATGGAAAGAAGACATAATAAAAGTCAATGGCTTCGATGAGCGAATGCAATATGGAGGTCAAGACCGTGAGCTGGGTGAGCGCTTGTTCAATTCAGGTATTAAGTCTAAGCAGATACGCTACAGTGCCATTTGCGTGCATTTAGATCATAAAAGAGGCTACGCGACACCCGAATCGATCAGTAAGAATTTAGCTATAAGAAAAGAAACACGTACCCATAAAAAAACCTGGACAGAATACGGAATAAGCAAACATAAAAATGGATAATTCGATACCAATCCCCACTTTTTACAATCAAGTAAAACAAAACCTGTTGAGGAAATGGTATAAAAAAATTGGAAAAATTTCTAAGGTACCTTGGATGTCGCAAAAGGAACAGGATGTGCTTCTAGAAGCTATTGTTTCTTTAAATCCTATCAGATGCCTAGAGTGGGGTACTGGTTTTAGTACACTTTTTTTTACAAAATATCTAGAGCAATCAGCCAGTTGGACTTCCATAGAGCATAATGAAGCATGGTTTGACCTTATGCAAAATAAGGCATTGCCCGATAATGTAAACCTTTTGCATGTAGCTCCTGATAAGAAGCAATATGAAGAATATACAGACGATGGCACCTACAAGGACTTTAAAACATATGAAGAGAAACCTGACGGCAAATTCGACTTTATTCTTATAGATGGCAGGGCAAGGTCTGCATGTTTGGAAAGAGCTTTAACATTCGTCAATGAAAATGAACTGGTAGTAATGCATGATGCCAACCGCAAAAAGTATCACGAGAACTTTCATTTGTTTAATAATCAACACTTTTTTCTCGATCAACGGAAAGGGTATGGTGGACTATGGCTAGGATCAAAAGCCCAAAATATCAATGAGATTATTGATATTGATTTACACCAATCTTTATGGGAAAAGCATTTGAGACTATATAAATTCTTCCGGCCTGGCTTTAAATTGCCATCCTAATTGCATATACCAAAAGGAAATTTTATTAACAGATGAATAATTTGCATTAAGAATTTGTTTATCAATTGTTTTTGAATAAACAATCAGCTATTTTTGCAGCCCTAAATCTGGATTATTATTTAAATAAAATCATGGAATTACGTAACTACGAGACAGTATTCATTTTAACTCCCGTTTTGTCTGATGTTCAGATGAAGGATACCGTCGAAAAATTCAGAAATGTATTGACCAATCATGGTGCTGAAATGGTGAACGAAGAAAATTGGGGTTTGCGCAAGCTTGCTTATCCAATCGATCACAAATCCACCGGTTTTTACCAACTGTTTGAATTTAAGGCTGATCCTACGGTAGTTAATTCCCTGGAAATCGAATTTCGCAGGGATGAAAAAATTATGCGGTTTTTAACCACCGTACTTGATAAACACTCTATTGAGTATAATATCAAGCGCAAAAAAGGAGATTTTAACAAAAAACAGGAAGAAAAAACGGAGGCAAAATCATGACACTTCAAAACGAACCCCTAAACAGGAACGAAAACAAAAAGAAATACTGCCGTTTTAAGAAAAATGGCATCAAGTATATCGATTACAAAGACGCAAATTTCCTTCTGAAATTCATTAATGAGCAGGGTAAAATACTTCCCCGCCGAATCACTGGTACCAGTGTTAAGTTTCAAAAGAAGGTTGCACAGGCTGTAAAAAGAGCCCGTCACATTTCATTGTTGCCATATGTGGCTGATTCATTAAAATAAACCAAACAAAGACATGGAAATTTTATTATTGCAAGACGTAAAAGGTTTGGGTTATAAGAATGATGCTGTAAATGTAAAGCCAGGATATGGAAGAAATTTCCTTATTCCCAGAGGATTTGCCATCATTTCTAATGAATCAAACAAAAAGGTAATCGCTGAAAATGTGCGCCAAGCAGCACATAAAGCAGAAAAAGTAAGACAAGATGCTCAAGACCTCGCCGATAGCATTGGTGATATAGTTCTAGAAATTGGTGCTAAAGTAGGTGAATCAGGAAAAATATTTGGTGCAATAACCACCTTACAGATTTCGGATGCTCTCAAAGCCAAAGGTATCGAAGTTGATCGTAAGCAGATTAGCTTTCCGCAGGACGTAAAAGAAGCCGGAGATTATAAGGCTTTATTAGATCTTCACAAATCAGTTAAAAAAGAAGTGGCTTTCAAGGTAGTGCCTGAATAAGCTTCATCGAAATATTAAAAAAAAACCTGGTAAATGTTTTGCCAGGTTTTTTTTGTGTGTCAGGCATGGTCATATGCTATAGGGTGAAAGTCCCGAACGAGA
>DAIQNU010000161.1:0-8198 GCA_036788235.1 Cyclobacteriaceae bacterium | reverse complement strand
CCCTATGGCGGCACACCCAGGTCTATACCCGGAACCATCCAAGCCGAGGATTTTGATTTAGGCGGCCAAGGCATTGCCTATAATGACAGCGACGCAATTAATAGCGGTGGTGTGTACCGTGTTGATGAGGGTGTTGACATTGAGGTAAGTAGTGAAGGAGGCTACAACGTTGGCTGGGCACAACCCGGTGAATGGATGGAATATACTGTAAATGCCGTCAGTGGTGCATACGATCTTCAATTGCGCGTGGCTTCGCCTAATAGCGGCAAGCAAGCCAAGCTTTATCTTGATAACAATCTTTTGGGCACATTTAATATACCTAATACCGGAGGGTGGCAGAATTGGCAGACTGTAACATTGCCCGGAGTTAACATCACCGGAGGCAACAATAAAATATTGAAGTTGGAGTGCGTAACCAATGGCTTTAATACTAATTGGATAAAATTTGAGAGCACTCAGCCTGCCGGGCAAACAGTAACAATAAAAGTGAATAGTTCTGCAAATGATGCTGAAGAGACCATTTCAAATGGTAGTATGAACCTTAACAGCGACGACCTGGATATTAGGAGTGAGGATGTATGTGGAATGCGATTTAGGCTGAACGTGCCTCAAGGTGCTACTATTAGTAGTTCAAGCTTACAGTTTGTGTCTAAAGGCAATCATTCCAATGCCAACAATTTCACCTTCACCGCTGAGGCTAATGATAATGCGGCTGGTTTTACGTCATCTGCTTACAACATTTCAAGTCGCCAGGAGACATCCTCATCAGTAACTTGGAACCCAGGTTCATGGACAGATGGCAACATTTATACAACTGCCAATCTAGCATCTATTATACAAGAGGTAGTAAACAGACCCAATTGGGTAGCCAATAATTTTGTGGTTATTATGGTGCGAGCCAACAATGGTAATAACAACAAAAGGCAAGCAAGAACCTTTGACTACAACAATAATAATAGCCAATCACCAGGCCTTACAGTAAACTTTACACCTTCTTCTGGTACATGTACCTGGGCCTTTGCTGCCAATGAAGGAGGAACTGTAACTACCAGCGGAGCACAACAAGTGAGGTTTGGCGCAAATAACTCGTACATAACCAAAACTGTGAATGGCTCCATTGGCTGTAATTACAATGACTTTGACGGGGATCCGGCACCAGGAGTGGTAAAACAGTGCGAAATATGCCAAAGTAGTTCGGGACTAAGAATGAGTGAAAAAAGTGTTTTCGAAAAAGAAATTGATTTTACATCTGAAGTTGGAAATCTTAGTATTTATCCCAACCCAATTACTGAAGGCGATCTA
Organism: Cyclobacteriaceae bacterium; assembly: GCA_036788235.1. Classification (GTDB taxonomy): domain Bacteria; phylum Bacteroidota; class Bacteroidia; order Cytophagales; family Cyclobacteriaceae; genus JAFIEV01. The sequence goes on along the minus strand of DAIQNU010000161.1, from coordinate 6,896 downwards.
AATCTTGATTTTGGTGTAGTAATAACTGGAAAAGTAGAGATCTTCAATGTTAGTGGTAAAATGCTCTTTTCAAAGACCTTAGAAAATGAACGCGAAATGTGGATAGCACATAATGCTTTAGAGTCGGGTGTTTTATTATTAAAAGTATCTTATAATAACGATGTGAAAGTCAGCAAGCTCATTGTGAGATAATGCAGTAATTCATTAGTTAAACGATCTATCTTATTTTGTTTTTTGAAAAAAAATCAGGATTTGATATGTAAAAGCAGTGCATTTACTGCTATGATCTTCTCTTAAAACCAAAACCCTTAGGTAATACATTCCTCATAATAATATTATTTAATTCATTAAATAACCTATAACACTAATTCATTATGAAAAACACAAACAAAATCGTAAAAAGGCTCATTTTAAAGCCTAAAATTTTTCAGAAATTTAAACAGACAATAGTTATATTATCTGTATTTGGCTTTTTCAATCTACAAGCCCAAGACCACACTACAACATGGATAGGCAATAGTGATCCTACGCACGATGGGCATGTGATGCAGGATATTGAAAACCTTTACGTATCACCTTCGGGCAAGGTGTACTGTATCACACATTGGGATGAAGGAGGGTCGAATATACAAGTATATGAAAGCGATGGAACTTTAAATCCTAAAGTTGAAGAGTCAGGAACCGGAAGTTGGGGAAGGTCTTCAGGTCGGGCTGTTACTGGGGACGACACTTACGCATACCAGGTATTTTCAAGGAACGACTGCTGCGGCACTGGTGGTGAGAACGACTTAGGTGGGCCTCGTAATCCAAACTCTGGTGAAACATGGCGAGGTGTTAGGAGGTATAAGATTTCAACAGGCAAAGGCGAAGGCTTCATTGGAGGCGCAGATTATGACGGTTCTGTACTTGTAATCAATAGTGGCGGCGATGCCATGGTAGGTTTGGCACATTATAATGATGAGTTATATGTAGCGGATCCTAACGATAACACAATAAAAGTCTATTCAACCAACCCCATGACGGGGACATTAGTAAGGAGTTGGAGCGTGAGCCGCCCGGGTCAATTGGCTTTTGATGGCGAAGGGTTTTTGTGGATGTTGCAATCAAAAAACGATACTGATCCTGCGCACCTTGTTCGTTTCGATGCTAATGGCGCTATCCAGCCCCAAAGCATTAGTTTTACAGATGATAGCAAAATTGTCCGGGGCTTTGGCATCGACAGGGTAAACCATAAATTATATATATGCAACAATGGTGTGGACCAAAATATATTGATCTATTCCAATATTAACTCTTCCCCTGCATTTTCGGGCACATTTGGAAATACTGGCGGGATATATTCTGGCACTCCAGGAGTACATGCACCTTTGAAATTCGAGGGACCCTCCGGTGTAGGAATTGATAATGCAGGCAATATTTATGTATCGAACCGAAGAGATGCAAATGCGAAACATGTTTTTGGCATGTTCCTTGAAAAATACGATGCGGTAGGCAACCGTCAATGGGTAAAATACGCACTTGAGTTTAGCGATGTTGCAGATGTAGATCCTGGTTCTGAAGATGGGGATATGCTCGACATTTATACAAAAGCCGAACGTTTTGTGATGGATTTGTCCAAACCGGCTGGTGAAGATTGGATATGGAAGAGCAGTACAATCAACTTTTTAACCTATCCAAATGATCCTCGCAAGTTGATTAATCACAATGATCTTGTTTCTTCGCCATTCGTTCGAAGAATAAACGGGCAGAAATTTCTATTTGTGACCAATATGGTTACAAACTGGCTACATGTATATAGGTTTGAAGAAGGCAGTGAGACAGGCATACCAGCGGCTGTGTTTGCTGGAGCCAACTGGGCACATTTCTTCCCTTATGAACCAACGGGCTCTGACAATAATAGATGGCTTTGGTTGGACAAGAATGGTGATGGCGATTTTCAGCCTGACGAGTACGATGTAGGAGCAACAAACAGTGGAACATCAATAGAGGGATGGTGTGTAGATGCAAAAGGCAATGTATTCAGAATTTCTATAGACGGTACTATTGATGAATTCAAAATAGGAGGAATAGATGGTAACGGTGTTCCAATTTATTCTTCTAATAATAGGGTTACTTCTTCAATAACAACCTTTAACAATCTAAAAAGAGCCGAATATGACATCGAAGAGGATGTTATGTTTCTTACAGGTTTTACTGATGAGTTCGATGGTGATGAGTTTAAAAGTGCTGGCAGGGTAATAGCCCGATACGACAACTGGAGCTCAGGAAATCGAACACCAGAATGGACTATTTCTGTTCCATTTAAAGAGCAAGGACAAAGAGATCATATGATTTCAATAGCCATTGCAGGCGATTACATTTTTACTGTAAATACATGGCCCAGTACTACAAGAATATATAGAAAATCTGATGGGGGCTTTGAGCGTACCATGGATGTCAACAATGGGGTAGAGAAAAAAGGCTGGGCAGACCTTACTCACTCTATTCGTGCTTTTAAAAGAGCTACAGGCGAATATCTGGTTCTACTGGAGGAAAATGGCGCAGCCAAGATCGTAATTTATCGCTGGTGCCCCACACTCAACTGCAGTGGAACTTGTCCTGAAACTTCTGCTCCTTCGGCACCATCCGAGTTGAATGTCGAAGCTTTGTCCTCAAGCGAGATAGCTTTGAACTGGGCAGACAGTTCAGATAATAATGAAGGTTTTAAAATCGAACGTAAAATTGGCTTAGCTGGAGATTACACTGAAATCGCCTCCGTTGTTGATGGAGTTACATCATATACTGATACCGATCTAGCAGGGTCAACATGGTATGGTTACAGAGTTAGAGCCAGCAATTGCTATGGCAATTCACCTTTTTCTAATGAGGCTAGTGATTCAACTCAACAAGCTCCACCATGTAATTGGACTTATGCAGGTGGAGAAGGTGCTGTTATTAGCTTTGAAGGAACTAAAGAAGTTCGCTACGGAGCAGGGAGTAACTTTTTTTATAGAACTGTTTCAAATTCAATTAATTGCAATAATGGGGCATTTGGCGGCGACCCTGCGCCTGGTGTACCCAAACAATGTGATATTTGTGAAAGAGGATCAGCAACAATTCCTGTGGCACCCTCAAATTTGACAGCCACGGCTATTTCCAGAAATCAAATAAACCTTTCTTGGGTTGATGAATCAGATAACGAGGAAGGATTTAAAATTGAGCGAAAGAGTGAGGAAGGCAGTTTTGAGGAGGTAACGATGGTTGCTGCCAATGCAACCACTTACAGCGATAAAGAGCTAAATGCATCTACTACTTACACTTATAGAGTAAGTGCTTATAATTACCTTGGTAGTTCAGAGTATTCACAAGAAGCCGAGGCAATAACTCCAAGTGGTATCGTGCCCATTGGCATCATTGTTTCAGAAGCAGGAGCAGAGGAAAGAAACAATGCAAGAGAAAATGCTCACGATGGTGATGAATTAACAAGATGGGCAAATTTGGGCAAAAAGAACAAAGGATGGATTGAATTTGTATTAGATGGAACATATGAATTGTCCGATATAGAAATACTGTTTTTTAAAGGAGATACACGTACATATCCGATTAAAATTGAGGTAGATGACAATGAAGTATGGGCCGGCAATACAAGTTTATCATCGGGTTTTTGGCAACAATCTATTTCTGGTATTGGAAGCAAATTACGCATTTCATTAACAGGCAAAAATTCTGATCGAAATAATTGGATATCTATATATGAAGTTAAGATTAATGGTGTGCCTGTAGAGGGTGCTATACCACTTCCTCCACTAGCCATTATTATAGATTCAGAAGCAGGTGCTGAGGAGAATAACAATCCAAAAGAACATGCTTATGATAAAATTGATTCTTCAAGATGGGCAAATAATGGTGTAGTTAGAGATGCTTGGTTAGAATTTGAATTTGATGAAGTTTATGATGTAAAACGTGTGGAAGCAAAGTTTTATAGAGGGGACAGACGTACTTATCCTTTAAAAATAGAATTAGATGGCGAAGAAGTATGGTCTGGTAATACTAGAAGAACTGCTACTTACTGGAAACAGTCTGTTTTCGGAGAGGGTAGTAAATTTCGTTTATCTATGACGGGGAAAAATTCTAATAGACATGGATGGATGTCAATATACGAGATCCGTGTTTATGGTTATCCAAAATCATTCTGTAACTGGCAATTTGCTGCCAATGAATGGGAAACTATAAATACTGAAGGTACCCAAGATGTAAGATTTGGAGCAAATGGATCATACATAGTTAAGAGTGTCACGGGGTCAATTGTTTGTAGTTATTTAGACTTTGGAGGCGATCCTGCACCGGGAGTTCTCAAAAAATGTGAAATTTGCCCTGGTTCTTCAAATTCTAGAATGGCATTTGAAGAACAGGAACAGCTTATTTATGAAGAATTGGTTCATGAAAGTAACGCATCTTTAAGAGTATATCCAAATCCAATGAGTGAAGGCAATCTTGTCCTTGATTTTGGTAAGAAAGTTACAGGAAAACTCCTTATAAATGATGTTACAGGAAGAACGTTGCTTAATCGTCAAATTGATAATATCGATAATTTGGAGATAAATTATGCTAGTTTGACAAAAGGGATTCTAATATTGAATTTAGAATATGACAATCAAGTAATAAGTCAAAAATTAATTGTTAAATAAATTAATTTATAGTGCCACCTTAGAACTTAAGGTGGCACTTATTTTATAACAGAAAATGCTAAACAGCTTTGAGGATATTATCAAGGATAATTTAATGCTTTTACATGAATTAATTCAACTTAAAAAATGCAAAATTCTATACTGAAATTTATTCGTGGTAGTGCCCATTAAGTAAATTAGTCATAGATTAGTCATAAAGCATCTTGCAATTAAACCAAAAAAATAAAGTTATGAAAGCCACATTTATAAAAATTTTATTGTTATTTCATTTTACCATCCTATCGGTAAATATGTTCGCTCAAACAAAAGCACGAATAATCGTATTGACTGATATTTCCAATGAGCCTGATGATCAGCAATCATTGGTAAGGTTCCTTACCTATTCCAATGAATTTGATGTAGAGGGCATAATTGCAACAACCTCAGTCTGGAAAAAAACAAACCCAGATAAAAATACAATACTCGACGTAATTGACGGATATGGTGCTTCTCGTTCGAATCTCCTACTTCATTCAGCTGATTATCCTACAGTAGAATATCTCAAAAGTGTAACCAAGTCAGGTGTTAATGGATTTGGTATGGGCGCTGCCGCCCAGCAATTAAACAATGAGGGTATCAATCATATTATTTCTGTCGTGGATAAGCCTGATAGCAGGCCGGTTTGGATTCTTTCTTGGGGAGGTTCAAATACACTCGGTGGTGCAGTTATGAAAGTGAAAAACACAAGAAGTGCAGCTGAAGCAGAAGCTTTTGTAACAAAGATTCGGGGATATGAAATAGCTTTGCAAGATGATGGACACGCTTATATCGCTCACGAGTTTCCCAACGCCAAGTTGATCTCCTCAAAACTTCAATGGAAAGGGATTTCGAGAACTACACCAGCTTTCAATGCATGGTCAGAATCATGGGGAGGGAATAATAATGTGTTTACTCATGAATGGATAGCAACGAACGTTCAAAATAATCATGGCTCCCTTGGAACAAAATACCCGAATGCTATTTACCTGTGGGAGGGGGATACTCCTTCCTTTTTATACCTGATACCCAATGGACTAAGTGATCCCGAAAACCCTTCCTATGGAAGTTGGGGCGGTCGTTTTGGAACTCAAAAAGAACTAAATGTGAGGTCGGGCACAGGTAGCCCCGAAGTAGACCCGTTATTGGACGACCACGACAATTATTATTTGTTTACTGATGCGAGCGATACATGGACCTACGGTACTACAACTTATACAAACAACAGGTATGCCCCTGTTTTCAGGTGGAGGGAAGCATACCAATATGATTTTCAAGCCAGAATGGACTGGTGTGTAAAACCTTATGCTGAGGCCAATCACCCCCCGGTAGCGGTTTTTAATGGCGAACTGAATCAGACAGTACAAAGCGGCGCTACAGTTTCTTTAAGTGCAGTAGGTTCATCAGATCCTGATGGGAATACCCTTTCATATAATTGGATGCACTATAAGGAAGCCGGTACTTATGACGGAAATATTGCAATTTCGGGAGCTAATAACATTAATGCGTCATTTGTTGCGCCTTCAGTACCCTCAGCAAAAGACATACATATAATACTGAGCGTCAAGGATAATGGCACACCTAATCTGACTAGGTATAAAAGAATTATTGTCAAGGTAACTACAGGTCCTCCACCACCTCCCCCAGCTGCGCCTTCTGGGCTTTCAGGTTCAGTACAATCTCATGACAGGATCAATTTGAGCTGGACAGACAATGCAACTAACGAGCTGGGATTTAAAATCGAACGCAAAGTTGGAAGCGGAGGAACCTATAATGAGATTGCTGTTGTTGGAGCAAACACAACAAATTATAGCGACCTTGGGTTAACAGGCTCCACACAATACTTTTACCGAGTAAGAGCACATAATGATGGTGGTAATAGTGCCTATTCCAACGAAATCAATGCTACAACAGGTGTTGCGCCGATTTGCAACTGGACGTTTGCAGCCAATGAGGGCGGCACAGTCACAGTTAGCGGTACTAAAGAGGTACGTTATGGCGCAAGTGGCAACTACCTTTTCAAGACAGTGAGCGGCTCCACCGGCTGTACCAATGCTTCTTTTGGCGGCGATCCCGCTCCAGGAGTGGTAAAACAGTGCCATATCTGTGAGACTTCTGGAAGCACATCACCCTCGGCGCCAACAGGCCTTTCGGCATCAGCTACATCTCCAAGCCAGATCAATCTTAGCTGGACAGATAATGCAAGTAATGAGA
>DAIQNU010000160.1:0-8211 GCA_036788235.1 Cyclobacteriaceae bacterium | reverse complement strand
ATTTGGACGCTTTTTCGGCTTTTTTTCCTTTCCTTCTGCGGATTTAAGGTATTAATTTATTTATTCAATTCATATATTGATGATAGAAAAGAAGAGTATTTAGATGATTTTGATTTAAATTTCAGCGCAATTATTTACGAAAGAGATTCAATTCAGCAAAATGGAGGGATTATAAGGGTTAATGTTAAGAAAAGTAATAAGGAATATCATGATGTTAGAGATATAAATGATTATTACTTATGTGTGCTGAAATATGACAAAGCTGAATTAATAGTTTTGTTTATGAATAAATTTAAGGTTAATGATTCATTATATATTGATGGAAACAACAAGAAAATTTATATACATAGAAATGCTGATTTAATTGATAGTCTTAAAATTGAAAGATTATTAATGAGAGGAGGCCCACTTCATTATCAAACTAGGAGGAGACATAAATTGTAAATGGTGAGTTCGATTTTATTGATAAAAATTGGAATATGTATAATTGTAAATCTACTTTGAATTTTCTACTCTTTATTTGGGAATGAGTATTGACATTAAATAATAATTTATTGATGACAACGCTTAATATATTGAATCTTAGTCCAACTAAATCAGCACGTATATCAGCTATTCTCATGCTTGTTTTGGTGCTTTTTATGATATTAAGTGCTTTTTTAGGAAAATGGGTTTCTTTTTCACCTTTGGTTTATATATTGACTACTTTATTAATCATTGCCATTGCATACAATCCATTTTTTGGAAACCCTCATATCAACATTGGTAAATTGATTATTTATGAAAACAATGTAGATATATTTCTTGACGATCAATTATTGCATTCTATTAATGTCAAAGATGGAACACTTATTAAATTTATAGTGAAAAATTATAAAGGTGGCATATATTTGCCGCTTATTTCTTTCGCACAAAGTGATGGAAATGACAATTACATAATTTTGACAATTGATTCCAAAGTAGTAAAATATCGTTTTAATATTAAAGACAGAAACCAATATGATAGATTAATTGGCATGATTAATATTTTTGAACAAATACCTGGCAATAATATTAGTTCAAAAATAAGTTGGTTTGTTTAATGTTTCAAGGAGCAGCAATTGCAACCATGTTTTTATAACCTTTGAAAATAATCATAACCATCACTAATCACAATCATCATAGAAATCCAATACAATATAATTAAGATCCTCAGACTCTTGCTTTTTAATAAGCACTTTAAAGGAATTTAGTTCTTTATAAATAGAATCACCAGCCTCAACATAATCAAAAAAATGCGTCTTTTCATTGTTTATGTAAAAACCAATGTCATTATCGTCTTTTCTTTAATCGCCCTTCGTTTGTAACGAGGGCGTGCGAGAAAGGCGATTACATCGCCCTACCACTGTCAAAACCGGAAAAAAAACTTGCCGGTAGGAAAGTTGAAAGTTGATCCTCGATAGCAAAACACTAATCACCTCATTACGGATTACAATTTTACCCTTTCCTGCTGCTGCTCGAAGATTCCGGATATTTCCTCCACTTTGCTGCAAAAATTCCGGAAAGAGGGGAAGGAGGATCATTTCTGTTAGTTATTTTCCGTTGTCGTACGCTTTACAAAAGCGCGCGAGGAAGGACTTTAAATTGAATTAATCATGAATGAATTTATCAAAAAAACATCATTGTATTTTGTACCTAACAATTATCATTTAATCAAGTCTTTGTAAAGGATACACTGATAATTCTACAGTATTATACTCGTGAAAGTTTGAATTTTGATCTTTCCTGTAAATCAGCACTTTATTCTCTCCACTCTTTTTAACTAGTGAATCACCGACAACTGAAAAATGATTAATTTTATCCCCGTATGTGCCAAAATATCGCCAAGCATCATCTAAATAAAAATAATAGGTACCATGGTTTTCACTACGCTTTACATCTTCTAAAATCCCACTGAATTCCTGTTTAATATATGAAATCTTTTGAGTTATTGAATATTGATAAAGAAAGTATTACTAAAAACACCAAAACTGCCATGAAGCCAAATACAAACAATTGCTTCTTCATTTTACTATATCATTAATTCCTTTTATATCTCAATCTTGGGTGAGCTTTATCAATGAGATAGATTAAACAAACCAAATCTTCTCATCCTCTACAAAATCCTTTCAAGAAATACGGCCAGCGCAGCACCTAGTATTGGCCCTAACAATGGCACCCAGGCATAGCGCCAGTCACTGCTGACTTTATCTCTTATGTTTACCAATGCATGTACAATCCGTGGCCCGAGATCACGCGCCGGGTTGATTGCATAGCCAGTGGTGCCGCCCAATGACAAACCTATGGCAAACACAATAAGCGTAACTGGCAAGGCGCCCAGCGAGCCCATACCTACTTTGGTCACTTCTCCGGAAATGGCGTTGATCTCAGGTTCAGAAAAGTGAAGTATGGCAAAAATTAAAACAAAAGTTCCTATTATTTCGGAAAACAGATTCAAAAAAGGACTTTTGATGGCAGGCGCAGTGCAAAATGTTGCTTTTATTGCTTGTGGATCGTTGCTGGCCTCATAATGTCGATTATACACAATCCATACCAGCAAACTGCCTATAGCTGCACCAGCGATTTGCACCATTGCAAAAGGCAATACCTGCTGCCATGGAAATGAGCCCGAAAGCGCGAGTGCCACGGTTACAGCCGGATTGAGATGGGCACCACTATATGGACCAGCTACAATTACTCCTGTAAAAACGCCCAATGCCCAACCAGCTGTAATGACAATCCAGCCGCCGCCATGGCCATAAGTTTTGTTGAGCACTACATTGGCCACCACACCATTGCCAAGTAATATCAGCAGTAACGTACCTATAAATTCAGCACTATATTCATTCATATATCAAAAGTAATACCTTGGTCTGCTTCTTAACTTCCTAATTATAAGATCCTGTACTAAGAATAATCAACCAATAAATAATTTGAAGCGAGGGCTTTAAAATCTGCCACTTGCCTTTTAATCCATGATTCGTTTTTATTCAATTCTTTAGCCATAATGCCAGCGACTACAGGTGCCATATCTATACTTGCCCGGGCATCCAGCAGCAATGCCCGGGTTCTACGCGATAGCACATCTTCCAAAGTGCGGGCCATCTCGTGGCGCACAGCCCAGATCACCTCGGCTCCTGTGTATGGTAATTTCGCATGGAGCGCTTTAGCCAAATCAGGATCCGCTGCCATCAAATCTTCAATATAGGGCTGATCCGATCCATAAATATGCAAATAATTCTGTCGGTGGACATTCTTTACATAGCCATGTATGGCCATATTGCGTGTAACGCAGTCGCGCTCAAACAATCCGCCAACCATGATGGCTTTGTCCACTGTTTCCTCAGCCATTTTTCTGTAGGTAGTCCATTTACCACCTATTATGGTTACCAAGCCAGTATTCGATACAATGATTTTGTGTCCCCGGGATATTTCCCTGGTACTGATTTCACCTTCGGCAGGTGCCGCCAAAGGGCGTAAACCAGCAAATATGCTTTGTACATCGCTGCGGGTTGGAGGTTTTGTCAGGTATCTTCCAGCGGTTTTCAGTATAAACTCAATTTCAGATTCCAAAGCTACGGGTTCAAGTACAGGTTCTTTCATTGGTGTATCTGTAGTGCCTACGACCACTTTGTTATGCCAGGGAACGGCAAATAATACCCGGCCATCGTCGGTTTGTGGAATCATAATGGCTGCATCTCCGGGCAAGAATTCCTTATTCAAAATGATATGCACACCCTGACTGGGTCGAATCGTTGCTGCCACACCGGGTTCGTCAAGTTGCAAAATGCTGTCTACAAATACTCCGATAGCATTCACCACCACCTTGGCATTCAGTGAATATTGCTTACCTGTTTCCTGATCGATGGCCTTCACCCCGCTGATGATGCCATCATTTTTCAACAGACCAGTTACCTTGAAGTAGTTGATCAATACACCGCCATTTTCGGCACAGGTTTGAGCCAGATTAATGGCCATGCGGGCATCATCAAACTGTCCATCATGGTATACAACGCCTCCCAAAAGGCCATCCTGTTTTATATTGGGCAGTTTTTCTATAACCTCTTCCTTGCTCAATGATACGGATGGCCCCAAGCCCAGTTTGCCGGCCATCATGTCATATACCTTGAGACCCACAGTATAAAATGGCCCACCCCACCACACGTAATTTGGAATAACAAATGGTTGGTTGTGAACCAGATGAGGAGCATTCTGGTACATCAGTCCTCTCTCATGCAGTGCCTCAAGCACCAGGGAAATATCGCCTTGCGCCAAATACCGCACCCCTCCATGAACCAATTTTGTACTGCGACTCGATGTGCCCTTGCTGAAATCGTGTTGCTCCAGACAAAGTGTTTTGTAGCCTCTTGAAGCCGCATCCAGTGCAACGCCCAGTCCGGTTGCGCCGCCTCCGATTACTATGATGTCCCAGGTCTGATGCGCAAAATCTTCAATCTGAAGAATCATTCCTTCCCGTTTCATTGGCTTGGTTTTATCAGGTACATAAATGCATTTTTGGTATTATGAGCCATTTTAATCTTCTATCGCCCAGGCTTTTGATCTGCTCACTGCTTTTTGCCAATTGTGCAGGAGTTTATCCACAGCAGATTTTTCCATATTGGGTACAAACTCATGCTCGCTTCGCCACAACTCAGCCAGTGCATGAACACCTGGCCAGAAACCAACAGCCAGTCCGGCAAAAAAGGCTGCTCCCATAGCCGTAGTCTCCAGATTTTTTGGTCGCGAAACTTTGCATCCCAGCAGGTCTGCCTGAAATTGCATCAGTAAATTATTGACCACGGCGCCACCATCCACTTTCAAGATCGCTATGTTTTTGCCGGTATCAGCTTCCATGGCTCTGAGTACATCATGCACCTGAAAGGCAATGGATTCCAATGCAGCCCGTGCCAAATGTCCGTCGGTAGTGCCTCTGGTCAAGCCAAAAATAGCTCCGCGTGCATTCTGATCCCAATAGGGAGCCCCGAGACCACTTAGAGCCGGAACAAAATATACGCCTCCATTGTCATTTTCAGTAGCTGCCAACCTTTCGACTTCCGGGGCTTTTTTGATAATTTTCAAACCGTCGCGAAGCCATTGCACGGCAGCACCACCGGTAAACACACTACCTTCCAGGGCATACACGGTTTTATGATTGTACTGCCAGGCAATGGTGCTTATAAGATGATTGGCCGACGTCACGATTTCGCTACCGGTATTCATGACCAAAAAGCAACCGGTGCCATAGGTACTTTTTACATGGCCTTTTTCGAGGCAAAGTTGTCCGAAAAGCGCGGCTTGTTGATCTCCGGCAATGCCGGCAATGGGTATTTTGGAAGCAAAAAGCGTGGTTGCCGTTTCAGCGTATACTTCGCTGCTTTGTTTTACCGAAGGCAGCATGGCTTTGGGAATATCAAACAGATCAAGCAACTCCTGATCCCAATCCATACTATGAATGTTGTAAAGCATGGTGCGGCTTGCATTGCTTACATCGGTAATATGTTGCTTGCCCCGGGTAAGGTTCCAAACCAGCCATGAATCGACTGTACCGAAACACAAATCTCCATTTTGTGCTTTTTCCCTGACACCATACAGGTTATCGAGTATCCATTTTATTTTGGTGGCTGAAAAATAGGCATCGATTACAAGCCCAGTTTTTTCTCTGATCTTTTTTTCTAATCCTTTGTCTTTAAGCTCATTGCAAAAAGTGGCTGTTCGTCGGTCTTGCCATACAATAGCATTATAAATGGGCTTGCCGGTTGTGCGGTCCCACACCAGTGTTGTTTCTCGCTGGTTGGTAATGCCGATGCCCGCTATATCTCTACCGGTTATACCAGCCTTGGCTATGACTTCAGCAGCTACCGATACTTGTGTAGACCACAGGTCTTGCGGGTTGTGTTCTACCCAGCCTGGTTTCGGGAAAATCTGCTCAAATTCCCTTTGCACTATGGCATTAATTTTACCCAGTTGGTCAAAAAGTACGGCTCTGGAGCTGGTAGTGCCTTGATCCAGAGCCAAAATATATTTTTTCGGATTGTCCATAGACATTTGGGGTTTTTGTCTAATGACAATTTAGCAAACTATTTTGGTACTTCTGTTAATTAAAAGCCTAAAGGTTCAAACTACCGTAAAAGGTGTTACTGAAAAATTTGGTTGAACTATACTCTCAGCCTTTTGAAGTGTTTCGTACTATAAAAAGTCTCAAAATTGCACATTTAATTGTGCGTTTTTATTGATAATTGCTCAATGTGTTGTGCGATTTAGTATCTTTGTAAAATTATTTTATAGAGAACATGGAACTACTTTATCAGAAATATGAAGCGCTGTTGCAAAACACGACCACGGATTTCAAACGCTATTTGTATAATAAGGTATCGTGGGATAGCCGTATGGTGGGTATTATAGGTCCCCGTGGTGTAGGGAAAACAACCATGATTTTGCAATACATCAAGCAAAATATAAACAGTAAAAAGGCATTGTATGTATCAGCAGACGATATGTATTTTGGTGAAAACAAGTTACTTGATTTAGCAACTGCTTTTTATAAAAGTGCAGGAGAGCATTTATTTATTGATGAAATTCACAAATACGAAAATTGGTCACGTGAATTAAAAAATATTTACGATTCCTTTCCCACTTTAAAAGTTGTATTTACAGGTTCTTCTGTTTTAGAAATTCTTAAAGGTTCATCCGATTTAAGCCGTCGAGCCATAGTCTATAAAATGCAAGGACTTTCATTTCGCGAGTACTTAAAATTTTTTCATAACTACGATTTTGAAGTTTTTTCCTTTCATCAGATCATAGAAAACGAAGTTAAACTTGCTGATTTACAACATCCTTTGCCCTTGTTTAAAGACTATTTAAAGCAAGGATATTATCCTTTTGGGGTTGAAGATGAATTGAATTTAAGGCTGGGGCAAATAATTGTACAAACGTTAGAAACAGACATTCCACAATACGCCAACTTAAATGTAGGAACAAGTAAAAAGCTAAAACGCTTACTTTCAATTATCGCTGAAAGCGTACCGTTTAAACCCAATTTTACCAAAATCGCTGAAATGATTGGCGTAAGTCGAAATTCATTGGACGATTATTTTCTCTATATGGAGCATGCAGGACTTATTGGACAGTTACGCACTGAAACAAGCGGTATACGTGGGCTTGGAAAGGTTGATAAGGTATATTTAGATAATACCAATATTGTATACAATTTGGTTGGTGATAAAGCCAATGTGGGAAACATCCGAAAAACCTTCTTTTTTAATCAAATGCGCGTAAATAATGAGGTTATCTCTTCAAAAACTGCAGATTTTGTGATTTATGATTCAACATTTGAAATTGGCGGGGTTAATAAGAATCAAAATCAAATAAAGAAAAACGATCAATCATTTTTGGTAAAAGACGATATAGAATTTGGCTATCTTAATGTCATACCGTTATGGGCTTTTGGTTTTAATTATTGATAGAGATAAACCACGAATTTGTGGTGATACATATATTTTCGGTTTTGTCCATAGACATTTGGGCTTCCATGTTGGTTCGGTTGTTTAAATAAAAAATTTATCATTTCCCCAATTCTTAGGATTGTTGATGATGTAATTTGAAATGTGTTGATATTCATAATCATTCCTGATGATATGGTCGTGGTAATTTGGTTGGAAAAAATGATTGCTGCGGTTGTATTTTGGCATAGGCAATTGATATTCATCAATATGATCATCAATTTTTGAATTTACCGCAGATTTAAATCCCGCAATAAATGATGAAATTGATTTTGGCAATCGTAAGGGTGGATTGCGTTTTATGGATAATGATTCGGGATCATTGGGTTTGATGGGTAGAGACACACGGCCGTGTGTCTCTACATGGCCGTGTGTCTCTTCATGGCGATTTGGATTATAAATTTCCACAATGGTATGTAAATGATTGGGCATTAAAATGAATTCGTGCAATATCAATTCGTTCCCTATTTCAAATGATTTGAACCATTCATCCTTTACAATTTCTCCAAAATCGGATAATTGACAAACCGCAGAGCCGTTTGTATTTAAAATTTTTCCCAAATTGCATTCACGGTTTTGCGTTACAATGGTTAAAAAATAAAAGGCATCTGCCGAATAATCCCAATTAGGCTTTCTGTGTGATGCTATTCGGTATTTATCTTTGAATTTGTCCATTTATGAATAATTATGAGAC